>CAYJIO010000225.1:0-1503 GCA_964370255.1 uncultured Azospirillaceae bacterium | reverse complement strand
TTGCAGCCGTTCCGTCGTTCTGCACCACAATGGTGTCTGTGGTGGTGGAAGAAACACCGGGAGCCATGGAAATTTCCAATGGGGCACTGCCCGTTATGGTGAGTACGTTGTTTTCATAGCGATAACTGCCTGTATCGCCCGTCACGGAAAAGTCGCCCGTGCCGGCGCTCATCAACATCGGGGCATGCAAAAGCGCCTCGCCCACCTGCACAAGCTGGTTTGGCAAAGTGGCCGTTTCGGCAAGGGTGTAGCCCTCGGCAAGGGTGGGCTTGTAGAAGTATTCGCCCGATGTCACCGTGGAAAAAGCGGTGTCAGCAGTGGGGGAAACCCTCGTCCACTCCGCTACGGGCACGCTTTCGCCTGCTGTGCCGTTCACAGTGGCGGACACGCTTGTGGGGAATGTGGCGATAATTTCCGCCTCGGTGCGCTCGTCGTCTATGGAAATTTCTATCGCATCCGGCTCTGCAAACTCGGAGATTGTTATAGTGGGTGCGGGTGAATTTGCGGGGGGTGCCGCTTGTGGAGTATCTTGTTGTGCCACCACATTTACTGTAAAGGTAGGCATAACAATGCCATCAACGATAGTGTATGTATCCCCTGTAATCTTTGCCGTGTAAGTAAAGATTTTTACCTCTGTCGCAGAAAAAGTTTCGCCGTCAGGCAATGTCCACTCCACTGCCACAGGTATACTTTCTGTGGTGGTGGTAGATTGCCACTCGGTTTGTGGGGGTGCGCCCTCGGGTGTTTGGACGGGAACTTCGGCCCAGGTCACCTTTGTAAGCGTTGCCGAAAGCTCGGTAGGAAGTGTCAGGGGGTCCGTGCTTCCCACTGTGATGTCTTGCTGTGTCACCTCGGGCGCAGTAACAGCCGTGATGGTTTCACTGTTTGCAGGCGGTGTGTCCTCGGCAAATGCAGATAACGGCAAAAGCCCCACTATCATGCACAAAGCAAGAACACCCGACAAAAATTTACTTTTTAGGTTGCTTTTTTTCATAACTCCTCCGATAGGCCTTTAATTGTATACTTTAAATGTTTTTTGTAGATTCATCATTGTTTTACAATAATTTTTTGCAGAAATATACATATTAAATTATATCATATCGGCGTATAAACTGTCAATCAATAATCTTGGAGTTTTTATTCGTGTTTACCCGTGTCGTAGTTCTAAAAAAGTAAACAAAGAGGACAACCCACCATTGGCAAGTCAAAAACACACAACAAAAATAACTTTGGACACATTCACGTTGTGCAAACATCCAAAGCTACTTTAATTTCTAAAAAAGAGAGCAACTTTTTGCGGTTTTTTTTATAGGTATATGAGGGAAAGTTTAATATAAACGCTTCTATACACTATGCACAAAGAATATGGTTGTCTTATCCTGTAGGTTGTTCGGTCGTTTGGGGTATGGCACTGCGGTGCGAGGAGAGACCACCACTGTGGTGGTGGGCAGACTGTCAAAAAAGCCATGAAAAGCGATAGCTTTTCATGGCTTTTTTTCGTAA
>CAYJIO010000224.1:1079-1504 GCA_964370255.1 uncultured Azospirillaceae bacterium | reverse complement strand
ATATTGCTCCTCAAAATATCAAAGTAATGCCAAAATCGTAAAATTTATCAAAAATTCAAATATGCAGTTGTCAAGAACCCAAAAATGTGGTAGTATATCTTCAGATGTAAGCAAAAATATTGGAGGTATATACAATGGCAGAAAAAGAAGTTCAGGGAGTAAATGGTACGATTACCTTTGCTAACGAGGTCGTGGCAACGATTGCGGGTGTTACCGCGGTAGATATCCCGGGTATTGCAGGTATGTCAGGTGGATTTAAAGACGGCATTGCAGATTTGCTCGGAAGAAAAAATCTGACAAAGGGCGTTAAAGTAGTGATAGCCGAAAACACAGTAACGGTTGATTTCCAGATCGTTGTGGAATACGGTGTGAGAGTTCCCGAAGTTGCAGAAAACATGCAAAGAGCGGTTGCGGATGCTATTGTC
>CAYJIO010000224.1:0-1069 GCA_964370255.1 uncultured Azospirillaceae bacterium | reverse complement strand
ACTATTAGGAAAGATTAAAAGATAAGGGCGGGTATACCCGCCCTATTGAGAGTATACAATTATTCGGAGGCTACATATGAAGATCGGTATTAAGATGTTTTACACAATAATGCTCCTGTTGCTCGCAGCACTGTGTGTGGGCGTGGTGCTTGTGGCGACGCAGGTCATTCCACTTCAAACAGTGCACGAACTCGTTCAGGGCATGGTCGACGTCGCTTGGGCAAATATCCTGTGGATTGTGGGTGCCGCAATTATAGCGATACTCAGCATCTGTGCGATAATACTCGGGTTTTCTAAGGGTTCAAAGCCGGCAACAAAAGCTGTCAAAGTTGTTACTAACGCAAAGGGCACGACAAACGTGAGCATAAACGCACTTGTCGAACTTTCGCAGAGGTATCTTAACGACGTTTACGGCATCGTGACTCAAGATATAAAGATATTTCCCGAACGTGACGCGGAGGGTGTGGACATTAAGTTAATCTTAGCCATGAAACCCGAAATCGAAATGCCCGTCACATCCGAAACCCTCATGAAGGGTTTATCGGAATACATAAAAAAATTCGGTGGCATAACCACGGGCGAGATAATCGTAACGATTGTTCCCCTTAAACATGCTCCGAAAAAATAAGGTTGGGTGTGTATGGAAGCATTTAAACAGTTTATAGACAAAAACAAGGGTTGGCTATTTGGTGCGGCTGCGGGCGCTTTGGTTGCGATACTGATGCTCATCATTGGCTTTTTTCCAACGCTGCTCATTCTAATTTGTGCAACGATTGGTGGGCTTATCTCTGCGATTAAACCCATAAGAGATGCCCTAACATCTTGGATAAAAGGGCTGATGTACAAGTTGTTTGGTGAGAGGTTCTGATGCAAGAGCGAAGTATAGCAAGGCAGGCTGCTATGAGCCTGCTCTACGAAAAAGAAATAACGGGCGACGAGACTTCGGTCACGCTCATTAACATGGCGGACGTTCTTAAAACCGAGGATATCACTCAAGAGATGCAAGAATACATCGACAGAGTTCTCGCATTATTTAACGAATACAAAGAGCAGACGGATGAGACGATAA
>CAYJIO010000223.1:0-1507 GCA_964370255.1 uncultured Azospirillaceae bacterium | reverse complement strand
TAATTATATTTGTAATATTCTTGATTACTGCATTTATTATCACGGGTTATTTATTAAACGCTATTATATAGTTTTGTAGGGGCGCCCTTAAGGCCGCCCCGCAAACTCTCCTCTCCGTTTGTAGGGGGCGGCGTCCTCGACGCCTCGCAATTAAAATAAAACAAAAGAAAGGAATAAAAATATGGAAATTATAATTTTGGGTTCTGGTTGTTGTTCTTGCAATGACTTGTATGAAAAAATCAAAGAAAAAGCACCTCAGGCAGATGTCAAAAAATCTGATGATATTATGGATTTAATGAAATATGGTGTAATGTCAACCCCTGCAGTGGTTATCGACAATAAAGTTGTTCACGCAGGCGGCACACCAAGCGATGAGGCAATAGAAAGCTGGTTAAAATAAAAAGAAAAAAAAAGAGGCTAAAAGGCCTCTTTTTTTTATTCAACAATTAAAACGTTTTCAGCTGCTGGCTTGCCGTTGTCATCATAAATATCATAAGCAACTTTCTGACCATCAGAAAGCTTTTTTATTCCTGTTTTTTCAAGTCTTGTAATATGCACAAACACATCTTTTTGTACACTCTGTTCTTCTGGGATAATAAATCCATATCCTTTTTGTGTATTAAACCACTTTACAGTTCCGCTAGACATTATTAAATTCCTTTTTTTTAAGTTTAACTACTCAGGCGCTCGCCTTTTAGTTGTTCCTAAAAAAGAATATAACTATTTATGGTATAGGCAATAAAAAAGAAACTATAAAAAACAAGCGCATAGATATAATCTATGCGCTTCAATCGATTGATTGATTAGTTTAATTTTGGTTAATTAACACAATCTCTACACGTCTGTTTTCAGCCCTTCCTTGTGCAGTTGCGTTGCTTGCAATTGGGTTTTTTGAGCCAAATCCATTTACCAAAAGTCTATTTGCAGAAATGCCGTTAATTCTTAAATAATTAGAAACAGCATTTGCTCTTTGCAAAGAAAGTGTGTTGTTATAAGCGCTAGAGCCAGTGTTATCTGTGTATCCAGAAACTTCAACCAATGTTTTTGAATATTCTTTGATTACTTTTGAAACAGAGCTCAACACAGGCTTGAACGCAGAATTAATTGTTGCGCTATCAGTTGCAAATGTAATGTTACCTGGCATAATAAGTTTAACTCTGCCATTTTCTTCCATTACTTGCACTCCAGTTCCAACAAGCTCTGCTCTCAATTTTTTTGCTTGTGCATCCATATAATAGCCTGTTCCAGCCCCTGCAGCTGCACCAACGCCAGCGCCAATTAGAGCACCTTTTTCTCCACCAACTAAAGCGCCGATTCCAGCGCCAGCAAGAGTGCCAAGGCCAGCGCCCCATGCAGTGTCTGAAACTTCTGATTGCCCAGTATATGGGTTTGTTGCACATCCATTTAACATTAATGCCACAAGGCATGATAGTAAGATTTTTTTCATGTTTATTTTCCTTTATAAAGTTTATTTTCTAATTTTTTTCCATTTAGAGACATTTTGATT
>CAYJIO010000222.1:804-1508 GCA_964370255.1 uncultured Azospirillaceae bacterium | reverse complement strand
GTCATTTTCAGGAGCCACTTCAAGCATTTTTAGCAAATATTAAATACACTGGGAATAATCTTTTAATTCCAAATAGGTACGCGCCACATTAAAATACAGATTTTCATCACCCTTGGTCAACTCCAAGGCTTTATTATAATACTCAATGGCCTCATTAAGCATAGAACTTTTGCGTAAAGAAATACCAAATTCATTAAATAAATGCTTATGTGTAGGTTGAAAAGTCCCTTCTAACTTCACAAGCCTTTCAAAAATATTTTTGGCCTTATCCCCTTCACCGCGTTCTAAATATGTAAGCCCAATACCAAAATTAGCACGTACATTATCTTCATCTATGGAAAGAGCTTGAGAATACTCATTTTCTGCAGAAAAGTTTTCCCCTTTTTTTCTATGTTGATCACCATGTTCTATAGACTCTTGTACCTCTTGCATTTTAGGGTACACAGAGCTCATATAAAATTCCGGCTCAGGGGAATATTTCGTCACCAGCTCATCTCGAGTGATGATACGCTTATTTCCAGCAGGAATAAGGTTTCCGTTCAGAGGTTGACATTCTAAGGAACCATCCTCTAAACTCTCAATAAACCAATAACTTTTTTGCACAGTACGTCTTGTGGTTGTACCTGTACCAATTTTTTTGATTTCTTGAGTGGAAAAAACACCTTTTACATAATTAGGATCTCTAGTACGACTCATATACATCC
>CAYJIO010000222.1:0-794 GCA_964370255.1 uncultured Azospirillaceae bacterium | reverse complement strand
AACATTTGTTGCAAAATTGTATTTGCAACTTGTTGTGGGTTTTCTGCTTGAGTTATAGGTCTACCCACCACAAGAAAACGCGCACCAGCCTCTACGGCTTGCTGCGGGGTCATGACACGCCGTTGATCATCTGCTCCATCATGAGCAGGACGAATACCCGGCGTTAAACGTAAAAAAGAATTTCCGCAATGCGCTCCAATGGCGGCGGCTTCATGACCTGAACACACCACACCATCTAAACCCCAAGTTTGTGCTTTTTGTGCTAAATCTAGCACTAAATCTTCCACTTTAGCATTTGATAAGGGTAATTCTCCCTGTGACATGCTAGTGAGCACTGTTACACCAAAAATCAAAGGTCTATTTTTTTCTGCTAAACAGGTTTCTTTTTCAAAAGCACGTACAGCGTCCATGGCTGCCAAAGCCATACGCTCACCACCTTGTGTGTGGATAGTAAGTAAATCCACACCCATCTTACACGCCGATAAAACCCCACCATATACTGTATTGGGGATATCATACATTTTTAAATCAAGAAAAACCTTAAAGCCTAAAGCTTTAAACTGAGCGATACATTGCGGACCACCATGTACAAAAAGTTCAAGCCCCACTTTAACCCAAGGAACTACTCCCTGTAATGATTGTGCTATGGTATAGGCTTGTGCTACATCTTGTGTATCTAAAGCAACTATTAGCTCTGCCGCATTTGTTTGATGCATTATGCTGTTTCCTCGGTGTTCTCATTAAATAAGCGCACTAATAAGTCCGGTTGATGATGTGGTTGCAAAGTGGCAGCA
>CAYJIO010000221.1:608-1508 GCA_964370255.1 uncultured Azospirillaceae bacterium | reverse complement strand
GGTAGAGGCTTTGCGCATAGGCGCCTATGATTATTTACTTAAACCCCTAGACTTTGATATGTTGCAAAACACTTTAGTGAGAGCTTTGGAACACAGTCGCCTTTCTGTAGAAAATAGAGAGCTACGTCGCCAATTAAGTGAAAGTTCTTTGGTGCCAGGGATACTAGGTCGCAGTAAGGCTGTAGAAGATATGCGTCATATGATTTCTACCGTGGCACCCACTGAGGCTACAGTACTCATAAGTGGACCTTCGGGAACAGGGAAGGAGCTTGTTGCCAAGGCTATACATCAGGGCAGTGCGCGTGCTGCAAAAGCGCTGGTGACGGTAAATTGTGCAGCATTAGCTGAGAATCTTTTGGAATCGGAACTTTTTGGGCATGAGCGCGGTGCTTTTACAGGTGCAGATAAAAAGCGCGAGGGGCGCTTTGTGCAAGCTCACGAAGGAACATTGTTTTTAGATGAAATAGGAGAAATGCCCTTACTTTTACAAGCAAAGCTTTTGCGTGCATTGCAAGAGGGCGAAGTGCAGCGTGTGGGTTCAGATACACCTATAACTGTGGATGTACGCATCATAGCTGCTACTAATCGTGATTTGATGGAAGAAGTAAAGGCGCGTAATTTTCGTGAAGATTTATATTTTCGTTTAAATGTTATTACCATTGATGTACCTTCCTTGCGGGCACGTAGAGAAGATATTCCTCTTTTGGCAGCATATTTTTTAGAGCGTTTTTCTCAGCGTAACCGCAAAACTATTAAAGGATTTTCACCGCAAGCTTTAGACGCTATGTTGCGTTATGCTTGGCCTGGCAATGTGCGTGAGCTAGAAAATGCAGTAGAACGTGCCGTTATTATGTGCCTTGGTGATACTATTACTGAAAAAGAATTACCTTTAACGTTAAA
>CAYJIO010000221.1:0-598 GCA_964370255.1 uncultured Azospirillaceae bacterium | reverse complement strand
TTGGCTGGTCTTTCTTTAGATATGGTAGAACGCAAAGCCATAGAACAAACCTTGTTAGAAGTGGAAGATAATAAAAGTGAAGCAGCACGTCGTTTGGGGATTACGCGTGCAACATTGCAAAATAAATTAAAAAAATATGATTTAGAGAGATAAGGTTCCCTTGACAAAAGAAAAAAAATATCTCAGATATTGTTGATATTCGTACATAAAATATTTTGAGGGTCTTGTGAAAATACTTCTTCGTATTGTTTGTTTTTGTTTTTTAAGTTTAGCATTGCCTGCCATGGCTGCCATTGCTCCTTCGCCCATAGCGTCTGAACCCAAAACGGCGGCGCATAAAAATTCTGGAACGGCTGAAAATCCACAAGGAACTCAGTCTTCCTCTCTTTCTGCAGCCCAGCTGCAACAACAAGAAGCTCAAATGGCGCAAGAGCGTAAAGTGGCTCAAGGCTTGCGAGATGCACAAAAAGCCATTGATAAAAAAGATTTTACTACAGCTTTTAACATTTTAGAACCCTTGGCCAAAGAGGGTAATGCTGAAGCTATGTACTTTGTAGGGCGTTTGTACGACACAGGTGAGGGGGTAAAGCGTAGTCCC
>CAYJIO010000220.1:0-1519 GCA_964370255.1 uncultured Azospirillaceae bacterium | reverse complement strand
AACAGGCATTGTCAGACGAATAGACGACTTAGGGCGAGTTGTCGTACCTAAAGAAATAAGACGAACTCTCAGGATTCGCGAGGGCGATCCTCTTGAAATATTTACCGATAGAGACGGCGCAATAGTTTTGCGAAAGTATTCGCCGATAGGCGAACTCGCCGATTATGCAAAGGACTTTGCGTACGCAATAGAACGATCTACCGCAAAGACCGCTATGATCTGCGACAGAGACACCGTCATATCTGTGAGCGGCGAATTTCGAAAGGATTATGCGGGCAAGGCTTTGTCGAGGCAGATGGAGCACATTATAGAAGGAAGAACCCCCGTTTTCAACGATTCTGATAACGGGGGTTGTGCACCCGTATTTGATGGCGAGGATGCAAGCGCCATAAGTGCTCAGATTGTAGTGCCCATATTAAGCGAAGGCCAGACCATAGGAGCGGTCACCATACTAACGAAAAACAACGAACATCTTTCCGTGTGCGAGCAGACCGCGGCAAAGGTGGCCGCATCCTTCCTGGGCGCGCAGATGGAACAATGACTAACTCATCACTTTTACATAATGTGCAAATGCTATGCCGGGTTCTTCGAGCTCGGCATTCCAGCGTTTGACCCACTCGAGGGAATAGTAACCATCGTATCCCGAATCCTCAAGAAGTTTTACACATTGTTTAATGGGCACGTCTCCTTCGCCCACCATTTCGTATTTATAACCATCCTCGGTTTTTGAAGAATCTTTTACGTGTACATGTTGCACGTATTTTCCTATGTTTGCAAAACTCTGCTCGGGAGTTTCACCGAAAAATCTATACGGGTGGTGAATATCCCAGATCACACCCACATTTTCTATGCCTTCGATAAGCTTTGCAAGCCTCGAGGTGTCTGCGAAGCTGCCGTTTGTCTCGACGAGCACCATTACGTCCTTTTTCTTTGCATAGTTTGCAATATTTTTCAAGTTATTTGCCACTAGTTCGTCGTCAACCTCTGCCTTTGGTGCGGGACACTCGTCTGCCAAAATACGAACATACTTTACGCCCATGAGATTGGCGGTGTCGCAATAACGCTTTGCAAGAGCAAAGTCGCTCTCTGACCAAGAGTTTTTGTGCAAATAACACGCCGATGTGAGCATGGCTATGTCTATACCGTATTTTTGCAGGGAATTTTTTGTAGAAGTGTATTTTGCTGTGGAAAATTGTACGATGTCCGGTGCATCTATGACATTTCCCACTCCTCTAATTTCTACACCGCTGTATTTTAAATCCGATGCGATTGCGAGTATATCGCCAAAGTCGAGTCTTGGACAACCTAGCGTGGAAAAACAAAGTTTCATAATTTCGTCCTCCTTCAGTATTTCATTTAACATTTTATCACAAAATAAATATTTATTCAATATTTATTTACTCTTGCAGGAATATAAAACTGGTGTGTAGAATATATAATTGGAATAGAATGGGTTTTATAACCAACGAACACGATTAGCACGAAGGAACATGTAGTTAAATGTACGTTTAAAAGCAGG
>CAYJIO010000219.1:0-1525 GCA_964370255.1 uncultured Azospirillaceae bacterium | reverse complement strand
ATGCCTGTTACTTGTTCTGTAACTGGGTGTTCTACTTGCAGGCGAGTGTTCATTTCTAAGAAATAAAACTTGCCATCTTCAAACATAAACTCAATTGTGCCGGCATTTGAATAGCCAATTTTTTCAACCGCGCTTCTAACAATCTCGCCGATTTCTTTTCTTTGAGTGTCATTTAATGCAGGTGATGGAGATTCTTCTATTAGTTTTTGGTTTTTTCTTTGAACTGAGCAATCGCGCTCACCTAGGTGAACTACGTTTCCGTAATTATCTGCCAAAATTTGCATTTCTATATGGCGTGGTTTTTGCAAATATTTTTCCATAAATACAACGTCTGATGTAAAGGCTGCTTTGGCTTCTGCTCTTGCCATTGTGTATGCTTCTACCATTTGAGTGTCATCAAAGGCAATTTTCATACCTTTGCCGCCGCCGCCTGCAGTTGCTTTTACGATAACTGGGTAGCCAATTTGGTTTGCCCATTGAAGTGCGTGCTCAACGCTTTCTAATGCTGGAGAGCCTTTTGTTACAGGGATTCCGGCTTCTTCGGCGGCAATTTTTGCGGTGATTTTGTCACCCATTTTGCGCATTTGTTCTGAGTTGGGGCCAATGAATGTGATGCCACAACGCTCAACCATTTCTGCAAAGTCTGCGTTTTCTGATAAAAAGCCAAACCCTGGGTGAATGGCATCTGCACCAGTGATATGAGCGGCAGAAATTATTGCATATTTATTAAGGTATGATTCTGTTGAACGAGCCGGTCCGATGCAAACAGCCTCATCTGCAAGACGAACATGCATTGCATCTGCGTCTGCTTCTGAGTGAACAGCAACGGTTTTTATGCCAAGCTCCTTACAAGCACGGTGAATTCTTAATGCAACCTCACCACGGTTGGCGATTAATACTTTTTCAAACATTATTCAATCACCAAAAGAACTTCGCCATATTCAACAGGATTGCCAGATTCTATTAGAATTTGGCTAACTTTGCCTGATTTGTGTGCTTTTACGGGGTTGAAGGTTTTCATCGCTTCAATAAGGCAAACAGTGTCACCTTCTTTAACTTCAGACCCAACTTTTACGTATGGAGTAGCTCCTGGCTCTGATGCCAAATATACAACACCAACGATTGGTGATTTAAGAGCGTTTGGACTTTTTGATAAGTCTTGAGCACTTGCTTGAGGGGCTTCTGTATTAACTGAAACGTTAACGTTTGTTGGGGCAACTGGTGCTTGAGCAACTGGTTGCGCTATTGGCGCTGCTGTCATCATTGGAGCTGATGCTACAATTGATTGACGAGTCAGGCAAATGCGTTGACCTTCATCTTCAAATTCTATCTCTGTTAAATTTGCTTTATCTAAAATTTCTGCAAGTTTTGCAATTGTTTTTGTATCTATTGTCATTTTTGTTTTCTCCTTATTTTTGCAAAAATATCATATTTTTATTAAAAAACAACAAAAAAATACTTTTTTCTGCACATTTTTTTAGTTTTTTTTGATATTTTTAAAAATCATACAACTGATTGAATTTTT
>CAYJIO010000218.1:0-1532 GCA_964370255.1 uncultured Azospirillaceae bacterium | reverse complement strand
GAAATCCGTGCCTTTGGGATTTGTACTCGATGAAACTCCTCACTATGCAACCTTGAAGTATGCAGACCAACACACCGAGGTTGTTACGGAAATCGTAGGACTGGAAAACCAAAGACAACAGGCAGAGATACAGATTACTAAATCCGCCGAATATTTTGACCCGGAAAATGCTGTATTTGAAACTCTTCCCGGCGAAGGGTTCGTGTTTGGAGTTTACACCTCCCACAACATTTTCGGTGTAATCGAAGAAAACACCTTGGTTGACGTGATAACCACCGATGAAAACGGCAGGGCAACAACAACTACAGACCTTCCCGTAGCGAAATATTATGTAAAAGAACTGGCGGCACCGTCAAACGCTTACATCATGATAGATGGAAATTTTGATGTAGATGTGTCTGCTAAAAATAATATAGACGCAGTTTTTGTTGATGATGCCTATGTAAGAGCGCCGTTTTTTAATGAGCAATATAAGAGCAAAATCGCCATTATGAAAACGGAGGCAGGAACGGAAACCACATTGCAGGGCGCAAAGTTTGAAGTAAAGGATGTGGACGGAAAAGTCCTCGTAACCATCACCACGAACGAAACAGGCTATGCAGAAACTCCGCTTTTGCCCATAGGAAAATACACCTTGCAGGAAGTCGACGCACCCACGGGTTACAAGCTCACCGACAAGGTGTACGAAGTCGAAATTACTCCCGACAGCGAGGACGTTTTGACCTACGACATCACCAATGAAGCGATCATAGTTGAACTTTTCAAACATGCCATCACAACGGATGAAGTGCTTGAGGGTGCGACAATCGAGGTGAGAGACGAGTTTGGAAATGTTGTGTTTACAGGTACAACCGATGAAAACGGTAAGGTGAGGCTGGAAAGACTGCCCGCAGGAAAATATACGTGGATTGAAACAATCGCCCCGGCAGGATATGCGATAAATGTTGCCGAGTTTGCCTTTGAAGTTGATGTTTACGGTGTAATCACGGGCGAAACCAAAATGACGGATGAACCGATAACCTTAGAGATTGAAAAGATAGACGGACATACTTTAGAACCGATGGCAAATGTTGTGTTCTCTCTATTGGATGAGGAAGAAAACCCGGTAAAAGTTAAGGCGCATGAAACGTATCTTATCCCCGACGAAGATGGAGCGGACACGTTCATGGTTGGTGCGGATGGCAAGGTTGCGATAAAGTATCTTGTAGCAGGAAACTACACCTTGGTTGAGGAAACTCCGAGTGGATATATCCCCGTAGATGCACGACCGATTGTCCTAACCGATGAATACGGCGAAAGTAATCCGTATCGTGAGATGATTTACAACTATCCCACGGCATTGGTGATTGAAAAAACGGACAGACTTACAATGTCGGGGATGGCGAATGTTGAATTTGCACTGCTTGATGTAAGCGGCACACCCGTCCGAATTGCGTGGGACGAGAACGGATATTTTGCCCCCGATGAAGATGGTGCGGAAAGTTTTCTTGTGGATGGCAACGGTTTTGCAAAAATCATGTACATACCTTTGG
>CAYJIO010000217.1:0-1534 GCA_964370255.1 uncultured Azospirillaceae bacterium | reverse complement strand
TGCTGTCCAGTTGTACCATCTTCATTTTTGAACATAGCGACAGTTTTTTCAGCTATTTCTTTAGAAACGTGTTCACATAATAACATTTCTATTTCCATTTTAAGTAAATTTACTTCTTTATCGTAAGCTTTACCCGCCATTTCAATGAAATCACTCATAAGTACGTTCACTTTTTCCATATCCTCAGTTGAAACTTTGGATAAATCAGCACGATTAAATATTTCAGCGGTTGTCATCATATTTCACAACCTCCTTGTTATCTTTCAACTCTTTCAAACCTGTCACTAACTGCTCCATAAATAAAGTTGTAGATGAATCGTCATTAATCCTAGAAAGTATTAACACTATCAAATGTACCTCATCAACTGTTTGTGAGTTTTGTAAATGTTCATTGAGTTTACTATATATTTCGCTTAAAAATTCTTGTTTTGTCATCATATTTCATCTTCCTTTTCTTTAGATTTATGAATACTTAAAGCTATCAGACCGTAAATCAATCCTTTTTCAATCATAGGAACATTACCTGTTATTGCACCTTGCATAAGGTTATGGTTTGATAATCTATAACTTTCTTGGAAATTCATATTCTTTTCAAGACCTTTCTTAGCTCTTGATATTATGCTGTCCATGTATTCATATTGTTTATTCTGTTGTTGTAACATCATCTTTAACTTCCTCTACTTTTTTAGGGAATGGTGTGATTTCCACTTGTTCAACCATAGGCTCACCATCAGCATCATTAAAGAAAGCTTTAGCAAATTCATTAGCCATACTCTTAGGGTCAGTCTTATAAACGTGCATATTCCTAAGTTGATTGTTACCAATATGAGCAGGTGCAACTTGCATAGGTGCGAAACCTATCATCATAATTTTTACGGGTTTTTCAAGTGTGTTAGGCATAGGTTCGATAACACCACCAACAAGCACGATGTAAGAACTATCAGCAAACTGTTCGCACGCAAAATCACTTACTTTAACTCTTTCGATTGCAAAAGGTATTGTCGAGTCGGTGGCGGATTTATGCAATGCCCACTTCTCACCATTTACTACAAAAGATTTTTTAGGGTTCATAATTCTATCAGTCATTTAATTTCCTTTCAATGTTGGTGGGGCGGTTAAACCCCACCTGTATCAAGCGGATGTTGTTTCAGTCTTTTTATTAGACTTCTTCACATTCGCTTTTTTTACTTTCCCACCGCAGCAGCTAAGTGTCCAAGAATAACAGCAGTTTGTCTTTCGTTGCTTGCTGTTGTGAAAGCTTGGCTTTCCAAACTTCCAATTTTAGCTTTAGCATCACAAAGAGCTACTTCTAAACCTTTAGCATAGTTAGAGTTAATCAACTCACGAGTTGCACAACCCTCAGCTATGATGGTTTTTTGAGTTTCGCAACAACAATCTTTTATAGCTTGGATTTCATCTCTGCTAGAAGTCAAGATTGAAGTGTTAAGACCTGCAAAACCTTGGTTAGTAGAGTTTTGGATTGAGTTACCAACTGTATTAACAGTAGCGTTCAAACCAGCAAATCCTTGGTTAG
>CAYJIO010000216.1:0-1538 GCA_964370255.1 uncultured Azospirillaceae bacterium | reverse complement strand
AATCTTCTAATTCTGACTTGTCTTTATTTAAGAGTGGGCGGATAATATTGATGCCATCTCGTGTTGATTTTTCTTGCATTGAGGCAAGCCCGTCCACACCAGAGCCTCTAATCAAGCGCATAAAAAATGTTTCTGCCTGATCATTTTTGTGATGACCTAAATATAAGTCTTTGATTTTGTTTTTGCGGCAAAAATCAAGAAGAAGTTTATATCTTGCATCCCTTGCTTTTTCTTCAATTGCGGTTTTTGGTTTTTTGCCAGTCCATTCTAAAATATGGTGTTCTATTTCAAATTTTTGCATAATCTTTGCGACATACTCAAGCTCTTTTTTTGCTTGTTTTCTAAGCCCATGATTAACGCTTAAGGCAATTGGGCTAAAGCCTTTTTCTTTGAGCATTAAAACAAGAGCCAAGCTGTCTGCCCCACCAGAGACCCCTACTGCAATTTTTTTATTTGCACTCAAGTTTTTTTGCCTCTTCTTGTGCTTTATCTAAGATTGTTTTTTCTGCTTTTGGAAATTGTGTCTGCATTGAGACAAAAGCTTGGCATGCCTCGTCATTCTTCTTTAAGGACGCCATGCTCATACCTAGTTTTAATAAGCTGTCTGGGCCTTTGTTTGAGTCTTTTATTTGATAGCCTTTGGCAAAAGCAACTGCGGCTTTTTTATAATCCTTATTAACATAATAGACCTCTCCTAGCCAATATTGAGCGTTGCCGATAAGCTTGTCTTCTTTGAAGTTTTGTAAAAAGTAAGAAAATCTTTGCTCTGCTAGGTCATAATTTTTTGCATTTATGGCATCAATGCCTTGCTGATAGGTTGTTTTTGCGTCTGTTGGTTGCAAGCTTTTTATTTCTTGTGAGCCAATAGAATCGCCTGTAATGCTTTTTGGTGCTTCTTTGGCAACTGGCGCTACAAATTTTTCTTTTGGTTTTTCTTGTGGTGCTGGAGCTTGTTTGACAGGAGAGCCCTCAATCAAGCTTATTCTAACGTCAATGTCTTTGTTTATCATATCTAGTTTTTCTTCTAGCTTTTTTAGGTTGTGCTCAAACTTGTCAACTCTTCCGACTAAGTCTCTGAAGTTTTCTTCAAGCTCTCCTGTTGGGCTTGCGCCTCCTGATTGGCTTTGATAAACCTGTCTTTGCAAAATGGCAATGTCTTCTTTGATTGCCGAAAGCTCTTGATTTGCGTTTGCTTGTAGTGGCAAAATGATTAATGAAAACAATATTAATTTTTTCATACCTTATCTCCTTTTATTGCAATATAAAAAAAAAACGCACTCAATACAAGAATGCGTTTTTTTTATGTGTATAACTCAACAGATATTATTGAGCTTTTTTAACCACAGTAATTGCTCTACGGTTTTGAGCCCAAGCTGCTTCATTGTTACCAAGAACTGCTGGTCTTTCTTTTCCGTAAGAAATTGTAGAAACTCTAGATGCTTCAACACCGTTAGATACTAAGTATCTTTTAACTGCGTTAGCGCGTCTTTCACCAAGAGCCAAGTTGTATTCACGTGTGCCTCTTTCGTCACAATAGC
>CAYJIO010000215.1:1252-1545 GCA_964370255.1 uncultured Azospirillaceae bacterium | reverse complement strand
TACGATGGTGAGGTTTGCCTCCAAACATGCTATGTACAGGGTAGACGATGTCTGGCATATTCCGCCACCCGGTTCGTCGACATATGCGCCGTTTACAATTCCCGCCGCACTTCCCCATCCGAGCTCGGTGGTTCTGGGTCCTGCCGCTTCGTTTATCGACCATTCTTCGCCCGGTTGCAATACAATTCCGTTTACAAACGTGGCCATCTTCCAAACGTTATAACGCCTTCCTGCGTTGGAGCTTTTAAACGTCGTCGTGTAGCTGCCGATGAGCTCCGAGTTTTCCTTTAAAG
>CAYJIO010000215.1:0-1230 GCA_964370255.1 uncultured Azospirillaceae bacterium | reverse complement strand
TATCGTCACTTCGGGCACTGTCTCTATGACGGGCGCACTGATGGGTTCATAGATGTTGCCCGTCGCCACCGCCTGTTCGATAAGAACCTTCAATGCGGAAATGTCGATGTCATAACCGTTTTTTTCTTCGGTATACACAATCTCGCCGGATGTGGTGAGCGTATCGTGGTCTTTGTTAACCGCATTAAGAGGCTCTTCCACCGATTCGGTGTTTATGCTTACCTGTGCATCCGTCGCCACAACCCGAGCTTCCTGTGCAAACTGTTCAAGTGTGGCATCGAGCTCGCTCTCGTCAAATCTTATCTGAAACCCATAGTTCTCGGGAGTCTGTGTTTCGCTATTATGTTCGAGTGCCGTTAAAGCTGTGTTCTTCTGCTTCAACGACATTTGCATCTGTCACTACACTCGCTCCGCCCGTTGCAGACATTGCCGCCTGATCGATCTCCTCAATGGAATCAGGCCCTGTCTCCCCCGAGATGTCTATTTCTGATATGGTATCGCTTGTCGCCGTGGATATAACAACACCGACCTCTACTTCCGGGGTGTTTATCATCAAATCTCCCGCAGAAGTATCCGAAGACTGCAGAAGCAGCATAGCCTCTTCATAATTCAATCCCGAAACATCCACGCCGTTAATCATAACGCCCTGCATAAAAGTTGCATCCGGGTCGACGGGTTCACGTGATTGTTCACTGCCGCCATTCTCGGAGTTTACGATTATAATCGCGATAATCGACCCCAAAATAATGAGCGCACACATCGCGATCACCAATATTCTTTTTCTGTTAGCTAATTGTACTGCCCTTCGCCTTGACATTTTTTTATATCCCCTTTTTCTAAACAATGCGTTCTTTTGCCAATACCATTACACCATAAATTCACAAAATAAACACACAGTTTACAAAACTTTTTCAGTCTCCATATCCGAAAGCTTGCACCCGAGCACATAGAGGCTATCGTTTAAATATATGTTCTCTACCGCAATGCCATCTCTTACGAGCACGTCCGCGGGTGCAAAATTCCAAAGCCCCTTAATTCCTGCACCCACAAGTGCATCCGCAACTTCCTGCGCAGATTCCTTAGGAGTGCAAATTACACCGATGTCCACCTGTGTTTTCTCGCAATATTCGGCAATATCGTGCAGGTGCAACACCTCTATTCCCGAAACGGTGCTTCCCACCATGTGTTCGTTCGCGTCAAATATCTTTACAATATTAAAACCCTTGTTTG
>CAYJIO010000214.1:0-1551 GCA_964370255.1 uncultured Azospirillaceae bacterium | reverse complement strand
TATTGCAAACTTTAGACCCAGCAGTTATTCAACAAGCAATCGACGCTTTGAAATAGTCGATTAAATAAACCGCTAATAAATAGGGCAACAAAAGTTGCCCTATTTTTTTCAACTATCAATAAAATCTATTAATGCAGCTTTATTTTCTTGCCATATAGTTTCTAAATCTTCTTTTGATTTTGCACCCCAGGTTTCTAACGTTATAAGTGGGATTTGTTTTTCAATACCAGCCCATGTGCCAAAAGAGCCCAACGTGCCATAGCCAATCTCGTCTACTAGTTTATAACCACTCAAGTCAGAATACCTTTTTGCAATTTCTTTTGCAGGTCCATCATAGTCAACACAATGTAAGTCAGAGTGGATTGAGATGATTTTTATTGGCTGATATTCTTCTACCAAGCTTATCATAAACCTTGTTTCTGGCTCTGATGCAGGTTTTTTCCCTGCCGCAAAAACTCTTCCGTCATAATGGTTTGATGTTTGGCAAAAATTTTTTGTTGGATAATTTCTATTTAAGTCAACCTTGTTTGCATTGGTTCTAGTCTTTAGCTCTTTTCCATCTGAATTTAAACACGGCAAAAAATAAATATTATTATTAAAATATAAAGCGTTATCTTCAATCTCTTGCATTAGCTTATTTATCATATATTCGCCTTCAATTTCATCACCATGAAACACCCCTAAAACAAAAATATTTTTTGCGTTTAAGCTTTGGCTTTTTAGCTCATAAAAAGGAATCTCTTTGCCATTAACACTTTGCGCTGTTTTTATTTTATCTATCATTGCCTTCTCTTTTTTGTTGAACTTGGCTTGCAGTCTTTAAGATTCCCATTGCTTTTTTTATAGTTGTATAACCAATACTAACTGGGCTCATGCATATTTTTGTTGGCTTTGTTATAATATTGTCAAAATCCTTTGTTGAGCCAATTTCTTCAAGACCAATAGAGTGTTGATAAAACTTTTTTGCTTTGGTATTATTTGTGTTGTATTCTACAATAAAATCTTTATAACCTTGTTTTTTTATTATATGCAATGTTTTTTCTAATAAAAGGCGGCCAACTCCTTTGCTTTGAATGCTTGGGTCTAGATAAATTTGATTTAATATTAAAGTTTTATCGCTCATAGGGTTTTCTTGATTAAAGATTAGCTTTCTTTGCCAAAAATAATTATAACCATTATTAACCCCCGATTCTGATTGTGCATTTTTTTGTGCCGTATTTTTATAATAATCTTCTATCGGAGAGAACCTAATAAAACCAAGCGGTTGATTGTTTTCAAGATACATATAGGTTATTGAGCTTTTATCTATAGCTATATTTTTTAACTTTTTTATAAACGTGCCTTTCTTATACAAAGCCATCTCTTTTTGGCATTTATATTCTTTTGACAACGTTACATAAGAGTTATAATAAGCTTGCGACAGGTCTAATATTGTTTTTAACTTTCCGTCATATGGTTTTACCTCATTCATCTATTCTGCCTTTGGTTTATACAGATCTCTTCTTTGATAATGAGTATGCAACAACTTGTGCGCCACTTTTGAGGCAGGCT
>CAYJIO010000213.1:0-1572 GCA_964370255.1 uncultured Azospirillaceae bacterium | reverse complement strand
AGCTATCGTTAATAACAAATAGCGTCTGGCAAAAAGCAAGCAATCATTTTGGATGCGTCCTTAATTAAGTTGCTTCTTTGTTGTTGTTGGCGTTAGATTTTTTCTAACGCCTTTTTTATTAATTATAATTGACTTTTAGGCGCATTTACATTAGCTCAGAGATTAAGGATAATAACTATGAATAAAAATAACACCTATAGAGGCAAAAATGCATTACAGGACTTTTTAGATCCCTCAAACCACCTCACACCCATTGTAGAACTTCCCAAAAACCTAAACCCTTTATACGATGACAATGTTCATATATTTATCAAGCTTCAAAGCTTTTTGCCATTAATGAACATTAAGTCGATTCCAGCATACTCAATGTTAACAAAAGCAAAAACAGACAAAGAATACTTAGTCGAAAGCTCATCAGGAAACACCGCATTTTCATTGTCAATCTTATCGAGATTATTAAATTTTAAGAAAACAAAGTCAATCGTCTCATCAGAAATCACAAAATCAAAATTGCAAATGCTTTTATTATCAGGCTCAGACATTTTAGTAAACAAAGAACCAATATGCCCCAACCCCAAAGACCCATCAAGCGGAATTAATATTGCAAAAAGATTGGCAAAAGGCAAAAAGTGGCTTAACTTAAACCAATATGACAACCAAGACAACCCCAAAGGTCATTTTGATATTAGTGGCAAACAAATATTGCAACAAATAAACAATGATATTCAGGTGTTTTGCTCAACCTTAGGCACAACAGGGACTATGATAGGCATT
Organism: uncultured Azospirillaceae bacterium; assembly: GCA_964370255.1. Lineage (GTDB taxonomy): Bacteria > Pseudomonadota > Alphaproteobacteria > RF32 > CAG-239 > JAWXUC01. The sequence continues at coordinate 798 of CAYJIO010000213.1, read as the reverse complement.
ACACAAGTCTTAAAAAACAAAATAAAAGGCATAAAAACAATAGGAGTTGTCAGAAAGCCAAACAACCCAATTCCAGGGCCAAGAACACTTGGATTGTTATCTAATATATCATTTAACTGGAGAGACCATTGTGATGAAATAACAAGTTGTTCAACAAAAGATGCTTATGAAAAAAGTATACACCTGTTTCAACATGGATTAATGGCAGGGCCAAGCTCTGGCATGGCTTTAGTAGGGCTCTTAAAATACTTAAAAGTCCAAAAGGTTAGGCACCAGTTAGATTCGCTACGCAATAAAAACGGAGAGATTAACTGCGTTTTCATAGCAGCAGACACACCATTTTTATATATGGAAGAATATTTTAAGCATTTGCCAGAAAGCTCGTTTGGAAAAATAAATAACAAAATACTACTTCCTTTTGAATTGTCATTTGCTCCAAAAAATACAGAAATAAATTCAATTAGCTCAAAAGAGGTTGTAAAAAAACATTTATATAAAAAGGATGATAAATACCATTGCAAAAAAAACACCTTAATCGTAGACGTAAGAGATGCAGATAGTTATACTCACTCAAAAATACCGACATCAATAAATATATGCCAAGATTGCCTCTTTTCAAAAAGCCACACGTTTTGCCCTCAATGGGAGGATAAAGAAATTGTTTTTGTTTGCCAATACGGAGAAACATCTTATCAACTTGCAAAGTTTTATAAATCAATGGGCATAAATGCGTATAATTTAAGAGGGGGATACATAGAATACTCTAACCAAAACCTCCCAAGAGAGCTAAAGGCTTGT
>CAYJIO010000212.1:1302-1582 GCA_964370255.1 uncultured Azospirillaceae bacterium | reverse complement strand
ACGCGATCGCTTAATGGTTTGAACTTCATAGTATTCCTCCGAATAAAATTAATGAAAATTTATAGAAAAAAGCAAATCAATAGAAAGTGCTTTCTTCGTAAAAAGAGATAATCTCACTTTTGATTTTGAAAAGGGGTAAAAGTCAAATTTTTTGTATTTTTTTTGCAGGTTTTTAAAATAAATTGTAAAAACAATAAGTTATATAAAACATTTTTTTGTAAAAAAATTAAAAATTAAAAAATTAAAAAAAACTTGACATCATCTCAACTGTGGTGTAAAA
>CAYJIO010000212.1:0-1292 GCA_964370255.1 uncultured Azospirillaceae bacterium | reverse complement strand
GTAAAAGTAAATTTTTTTTGAAAAAAATAAATATTTTTTAAATTCATCTATGATTATAGTAAGTTATAACTTAAAAAAAATTTTTTAAATTAAGTGCATTTAAATCATCAAAAAAAACTTGACATCATCAGGTGTGTAGTGTAGAAAACATATCTCTTTTCTTGGAGGTTTTATCATGTATGCAGTTGTAGAAATTTTAGGTAAACAATACCGTGTTGCCGTAGGTAATACTATTATAGTTGATCGTATGTCTAACGTAGAAGTTGGCAGCGAAATAGTTTTAGACCGAGTACTTATGCTTGGTGGGGACAGTGTTCAAGTTGGCACTCCGCTCATCGCAGGCGCTCAGGCTAAAGCAACCGTTGTAGATCATCACCGTGGTGAAAAAGTGCGTGTATTCAAAAAGTGGCGTAGAAATGACTCTCGTAAAATGCGAGGCTTCCGTCATGATCATACAACATTAAAAATAGAAGCAATTACTGCCTAGTTTAGGCAATATTTTTCTAAGGAGCTTAGTTATGGCACATAAAAAAGCTGGTGGTAGTTCTCGTAACGGCCGCGATAGTAAAGGACAAAGAAGAGGCGTAAAACGTTTTGGTGGTCAAGAAGTTTTAGCTGGTAATATCTTAGTTCGTCAACTCGGCACTAGAGTTCACCCAGGTATCAACGTTGGTATGGGTAGAGATTTTACTCTTTTTGCAAAAATTGACGGTGTAGTACGTTACGAAACTTATTTCCGTAACCGTACAGAAATGAAACGTGTTCACATTGACCCTGTGGCTGCGTAGTTTCTAATCGCCTATCGATATTTTAGAAAAAGAGTGAGCAATCACTCTTTTTTTATTATTTTCGATAATAAAGATTTTGGTGCATTCGCACGCAATATCCTTACTGCGTGAAAAGCGTCGTTTTCACTTGTTCGCTAGAAAAATTAATGCTATTATGCACTTAATTTATAACGAACAACAAACATCATACTATTAAACTATGCATTAATTTAGTATAATATTAAATCTTTATCGAGCATAGTATTTTATTTTGAGCATATATCCTGTTGCGACATTTAAATTTTTTGTAAGGATGGGATAGGGGGTTTGGGGGAAAGGGAAACCTCAAGCTTTTTTATAAAAAAGTTGTGGTTTCCCTTTCCCCCAAAAATCTATTTCAATCCTAATCTACGCTACAGGATAACGCCCGCAACAAAACTTGCCTTCGGGACATGTTTTAGTTTGCTCGCACTTTGCGCCTTGATTATCAAAAATCTCGGGTAGCACTTCACGGCAAAGCTTAAG
>CAYJIO010000211.1:0-1605 GCA_964370255.1 uncultured Azospirillaceae bacterium | reverse complement strand
ATATATTAAATATGCCTTTTTATACTTGCAATTTTTATTGAGTTATATATAATTGCAATAATTTTTATAATAATATTAAGGGCTATATATGCAAAAAAAAATAAAAGATAAATCAAATAAATCTGGCGCGTTTAAAAACTATGCAAAGATAATCCCATATGTCAAACCATATTGGGGAAGAGCATTGTTGGCACTTTTATTAACAATTCCTATTGGGGCTATGGACGCTGTTATTGCATGGTCATTAAAACCATATATGGACATCGTTTTAATTGAGCAACAAAAAGGCGACTTTAAGACAACCTTTATCCCTTTTTTAATTGTTGGTTTTAGTTTTTTGCAAAGTGGGTTAAATTATACTGCAGGATACTTAAATACTTGGGTTGGGCAAAAAATTTCTCAAGGGCTGAAAATAGTTTTGTTTGACAAATTAATGAAGTATTCAGCAAGTTTTTTTGATAAAAATCAATCAGGGTTCTTGCTTACTAGGTTTAATAGCGATGTAGATGTTGCTTGCGCGGGCTTATTAAACAATGCCAAGTTGTTTACAACCAGACTGTTTTCTTCAATAGCATTGATTTGTGTTTTGTTTTATAACTCATGGCAGTTAGCTATTGTTGCAATCGTTATCTTAGGCATTGCCTTATATCCTATGACGAGGGTAAAAAAGAAGGTAAAAGGTGTTGTTAACAAATCTATTTTTTCAGGGTCGCAGGTTTTAACACATTATAATGAAGCTTTTTCTGGCAATAGAATAATTACCTCATATAATCTATATGATTATCAAAAAAATCGGTTTCAAGATACATTAAAAAAAGTCTTTAAATTGGGCATGAAAATGACTCAAAGAATGGGAATGATTAGCCCTTTAATGCACTTTATTGTATCATTGGGGATAGCAGGTGTAATCTGGCTTGGTAGTTATTTGATTGTTGATGGTCAAATTACAGCTGGCAACTTTGTGTCTTTTATTACAGCGTTGATAATGTTATATACTCCAATTAAAGGCATTGGCAACAACTATAACGCGGTGCAACTTTCATTAATGGCTATGGAGCGTGTGTTTGAGCTTTTGGACGCAACGCCCGAGATAATCTCAAAAAAAGGAGCCAAAAAACTAAACGGCATAGAAAAAGAGATTGAGTATAAAAATGTTAATTTTGAATATGAAGAAGGCAAGCCAATTTTAAGAAATGTTAATCTGAAAGTCAAAAAAGGACAAACCATTGCCTATGTCGGCAACTCTGGTGGCGGGAAAACTACAATGGTTAATATTTTGCCACGTTTTTATGACGTTAAGTCTGGCTCTGTTGCAATAGACGGAATAGATGTAAAAAATATTGAGCTTAATTCTTTAAGAGACAATATTGCAATTGTTTTTCAAGACAATTTTTTGTTTTCTGGCACTATCAGAGACAACATTATGATAGGCAAAGAAAAAGCAACTGAGAAAGAAGTTTCTGCTGCCATTAAATCTGCCTGTTTAGAAGAATTTATTACAGGTCTTGAAAATGGGCTTGATACCATAATCGGAGAAAGAGGTGTTTTGTTATCAGGTGGGCAAAAACAGCGCATTGCAATAGCCAGAGCTTTTTTGAAGAATGC
>CAYJIO010000210.1:0-1618 GCA_964370255.1 uncultured Azospirillaceae bacterium | reverse complement strand
TAAAAGTAGGCTAAAAATATGGCACAAGGTGCTGAGTTTGCTTTGGCGCTTGGTGGGAACGGGCAATGTATAGTCTCCATTTACAATGGATGCAATGCCTGTTCCCTGAAGGGAATATAAACGGGTTAATAACTGCGCTTGGTACAGATTAAGTACACTTTGCGTGTGGGCTGTTCCATAAACATGGGGGAATGTATCCACCACACAAACGCCGTTAATGAGTTTTTCAGCCGTGTGCAATAAAGAATTTTGTCCACTAGCGTCAGGTATGGGGTCTTTGCGTTGGCAGACTAAAACACCTTCTTCAAGGGTGTAAACAGTATCGCAGTAACTCGCCACGCCGGGGTCGTGAGTAACAATTACCATGGAAATGCGTCCTTCGTGGGCAAGGGCACAGAAGTTTTCCATAACTACCTTGGATGTACGTGTATCCAAGGCACCTGTAGGTTCGTCAGCCAAAAGAATTTTTGGACTGTTAACCATAGCGCGGGCAATGGCAACGCGTTGTTGTTCACCACCTGAAAGTCTATTACTTCTATAGCTTATGCGATGGGAAAGACGTACAAGCTCTAGAGCGCGTACCACACGTTCCCAGCGTTCGTCGGGAGGCACATTTTCATAGATAAGAGGAAATTCTACATTTTCAAACACAGTAGAGTGGTCAAAAAGGTTAGAACTTTGCATAACAAAGCCCATATTTCCACGGCGAAAAGAGGCTGTTTCATCGCTGTTTAACGTAAGGACATCGGTATTAAGAATGTTTAAAGTGCCGCTATCTGGGGCGTGTAACATTCCTAGTACGTGGAGCATGGTGGATTTACCACAGCCTGAAGGTCCCATGATGGCAACCATTTCTCCGGGAAGAACAGAAATATTTACGCCGCGTAATACAGGCGGAAAACCAGGATAACATTTATACAAATTTTGTGCGTCAATAACAGGTGTCATAGCAGACCTACTCAAAGCGTAATGCGGTAACAACGTCCATACGGCTGGCTTGTAAGGCAGGGTACAAACCACCGCCTACGCCGATAATAGCAGAAAAGATAATACTGCCAATACTGCTTAATAATAATAAAGTATAGGAAATGGAGCTAGCTAATAAGAAGCTGCCAAGTTCACAAGCAAGAGTACCTAGCAATATACCTAAAATACCCCCAGCAACGGATTTACACAAAGCTTCAGCTAGGAATTGGGCTAAAATATCTTTATCAGAACCACCCATGGCTTTTTTAAGCCCCACTTCGCGTGTGCGAGCTCGCACAGCGGCAAAGGTTCCGTACCAAATACCAAAACCTCCCAACATAAGAGAGGCAGCAATACCTAGCCAAAGTAAGGCTTCCACAAACATAAAGGTATTTTGAATGCGTGTTAATTGCTCATCTCTGGTACGTATGAGAATGTGTGGTGCATCTTGATTAGCGTTAATAATAGCAGGTATTTTTTCTACAATTTTTTCTACATCTTCCCAGCCCACGGCGCGAAAATGTAATTGACCAACTTTGCCATATCCCCATTCTCTATCTTTCATAGTGGTGTAAGGCAAAAAGCCATTGCGAATTTTAGTACCAATCATAATACCGCCTACAACGCCGCCCACTTCAAAAAGATCATTATG
>CAYJIO010000209.1:0-1621 GCA_964370255.1 uncultured Azospirillaceae bacterium | reverse complement strand
TGAATAGATTTTAGTGCCAAAGCATCTGTAATTGGGTTGGCAACAACAGAAACATAGGCCTCTAGAGAGTGAGTGATTGCATCCATACCTGTGTTTGCAACCAATGTGGGAGACATAGACTGAACAAGGTTTGTGTCAACAATTGCAACGTCTGGAGTGATGTTAAAATCTGCGATTGGATATTTGATGTCTGTTTTTTCATCACTGATGATTGAAAATGCAGTAACTTCTGATCCTGTACCAGATGTTGTTGTAACAGCAACAAAAGTTGCTTTTTTTCTTAATGTTGGAAGTGTAAATGGTTTTGCAGCTTCTTCAAAAGTATGATTTGGGTTTTCATAAAAAATCCACATTGCTTTTGCGGCATCAATCGGAGAACCACCGCCAACAGCAACAATAATATCTGGTTGGTATTCGCTCATTTCTTTTGCACCACGCATAACTGTTTCTACACTTGGGTCTGCTTCAATACCACAAAAAACAGTGCTTTCAATATTTGCAGATTTTAAGTTTGATTGAATTTTTTCTACAGTGCCGTTTTCTTTGCTTCTTTCAGAGCCAATTACGATAAAAGCTTTTTTGCCTTCAAGGCTTTTTAAGTGGTCTAGTGCGTTTTCACCAAAATATACATCACGAGGAATTGTAAATCTTTGCATTTTTTATTTCTCCTATAAATTATTTAACAACAATTATATATCTAAAATAAAAAAATAATGCAAGAAGGCACTTTTTGGTGCGTATGGAAAATTTATGTGTTATGTGCTTTAATTACTTGTTTTCCCCACAAATTTAATTGTGATAAAATTGGAATAACATCTTTTGCAAGGGAGGTTAGAGAATATTCTACAACTGGGGTAACACTATTAAAAACTTTTCTGTTTACAAGTTTGTCTTTTTCTAATGTTCTAAGTTGTTGGGTTAACATTTTTTGAGTGATATCTGGCAAAATGCGTAAAAATTCATTATATCTGATAACTTCTTCATTATGCAAATTCCATAAAATTGTAGATTTCCACTTGCCAGAGATAACCTCTAGGGCAACTTCCATCTCTTTTGTAAAAACTTTACAACTGATTTTGTTTTTTCTATCTTCTGGCATAATATACTCCTTTTTTTGCTATTATAAAACTTATTGACCTAAATGCAATAAAATTGTTGCATTTATTTTTTATAAACATAATATTGGTGTTATGAAAAATTTATACTTAAATAATACGCAACTAAAATATGAGCTAGACAAATGCTTAAATTGCAAAACAAAACCTTGCATGGAAGCTTGCCCGGTTAATTGTTGCCCGCAAGAGTTTATTCAATATGCAAAAAATGACGATTATGACAAAGCCATAGAAATTATCTTTAGGCAAAATCCAATGGCAGAAACTTGTGGGTTGATTTGTCCTGATAACTTTTGTATGAAGGCCTGCTTAAGGGCAAAAATTGATGCGCCTGTTAATATTCCAAAAGTTCAGGCAACATTGTTTCATAAATTTAGGGGTGAGCATAAATGCGACTTGCCACAGAAGAATAACAAAAAAATTGCAATTATTGGAGCAGGACCTGCTGGGGCAGGAGCAGCACACAAGTTGCTTAAAAAAGGATATATTGTTGACATCTTTGAAAA
>CAYJIO010000208.1:0-1622 GCA_964370255.1 uncultured Azospirillaceae bacterium | reverse complement strand
AGCTCCTGCTGTTGAAGAAGCTCCTGTTGCAGAAGAAGCTCCTCAAGAAGAAACAGCTGAGGCTTAATTGACATGAACAAAAGAATTTGTTTGGGAAAAATCACAGGCGTGCATGGCGTTAGGGGAGAAGTTAAGCTAAAAAGTTTTACAGAAAACCCAAAAGACATTGCCAACTATGGCGTGCTTGAAAATGAGGCTCAGACAAAAACTTTTGATATTAAAATTGTTGGTTATTCAAAAGAATTATTAAGAGCCAAAATCAAAGGTGTTGATGACAGAAACATCGCTGAAACATTAATAGGCATTGAGCTTTTTGCAACCAGAGATGTGTTGCCAGAGCTTGAGGAAGAAGAATTTTATCACACAGACTTAATTGACCTTAAAGTTATGGTTGAGGGAGTTGAAGTTGGCAAAGTTATAGATATGCATAATTTTGGCGCCGGAGATATTATAGAAGTATCATTAAATGGCAACAAAGAAATGCTTCCGTTTACATTAGAGTATGTGCCTGTTATTAATGTTAAAGAAGGTTATGTAGAGGTCTCAAAGTCCTTGGAGTTTTTAGAAACAGATGAAGAATCTAAAGCTTAATTTTTATACCATTATGCCAGAGGTGTTCCCAGGGTTTCTGGGAACATCTTTGAGTGGCAAAGCGCTTCAAGATGGCAGATGGGGTTATGATGTAATAAACATCAGAGACTATGCGGCAGATGTTCATAAATCAGTAGATGACACACCTTGTGGTGGAGGTGCTGGTATGGTTATGAAGCCAGACGTATTGGCAAAAGCCATCAGAGCCAACCACAAGAAAGGACGCTTAATTTATTTGAGCCCAAGAGGTAGGGTGTTTTCTCAACAAATTGCCAAAGAGCTTGCCAAAGAAGAAGAAATTTCTTTTATCTGTGGGCGTTTTGAGGGTGTTGATCAAAGAGTTTTAGATGCCTTTGATGTAGAGGAATTATCTATTGGAGATTATGTCTTAACAGGTGGAGATCAGGCAGCTTTAATTGTTTGTGACGCTGTCATAAGACTATTGCCAAGCGTGTTAGGCAATTCAGATTCTACTCAAAATGAAAGCTTTGAAAACCATTTATTAGAGCACAACCAATATACAAGACCACAAAGCTGGGAAGATATGGAAGTGCCAAAGGTTTTATTTAGCGGACATCACAAAAACATAAATGATTTTAGGCACCAACAATCTCTTAAAATAACAAAAGAAAAAAGGCCAGATTTGTATCAGAAATATCTTGACAGTATTGAAATAACAGATTATAAGAGCCCAAAATAAATAAGGAAAAAACAATGACAAATTTATTAAAAACAATAGAAAATGCACAAATTGCCAAATTAACAGAAGGCAAAAGCATTCCAAACTTCAAAGCTGGTGACACTTTGAAAGTTCATGCAAAAGTTAAAGAGGGCGAACGTGAACGTATTCAGGTTTATGAAGGTGTTTGTATCGCTCGTAAAAATGATGGTATTAACTCATCATTTACAGTTAGAAAAATTTCTTTTGGTGAAGGTGTTGAACGTGTGTTCCCACTATATTCTCCAAATGTTGCAAAAATTGAAGTATCTAGAATTGGTAAAGTTCGTAGAGCAAAATTATACTTCTTGCG
>CAYJIO010000207.1:287-1623 GCA_964370255.1 uncultured Azospirillaceae bacterium | reverse complement strand
TACCATTTGCCAAGAATTATGATGAGTATGAGTAAGCCCGCGATTATTACGCCGACAATAGTTTTTTTAATCATTAAGATTTCCTTTATATTCCGCCAAAACGTCTTGTGCGCTGTGAGTACTCTTCTATTGCCGAGTCGAGTTGTGCACCGTCAAAGTCCGGCCAGTTTGTGTCCGTAAAATATAATTCGCTGTATGCACACTGCCAAAGCAAGAAGTTGGAAAGTCGCTTTTCGCCACTAGTTCTGATGAGCAGGTCGGGCGCATCTGTGTATAGGAGAGAGTTCATAAGCTCCTCTGTTATGTCGTCTTCCGTTATTTCGCCCGCCCCAATCATGTGGGCGATGCGTTTTGTGGCGTGCAATATTTCCGCCCTGGAGCCGTAGTTTACGGCGATGTTTAGCGTGAGATCTGTGTTTTTTCTTGTGCGCTCGTACGCATCTTGTGCAGCGAGTTTTAGTTGCTCTGAAAGAGGGGAGAGGTCGCCTATTAAGCGCAGGCACACTCCCTGTAAGTTCAGTTCTTCTACCTCGCTTTTTACATACCGCAAGAGCAGACTCATTAAAAGCCCCACCTCTACTTCCGGTCGCTTCCAGTTTTCTGTGGAAAACGCATAGAGTGTCAGGGTGGATACGCCAATCTCTTTGCATCGTGCTACGATGTCGCGTACTCGTTTAACTCCTTCTTTGTGCCCGAAGGAACGGGGACGTTTTTTTTCCTTTGCCCACCTACCGTTGCCGTCCATAATGATGGCTACGTGGCGAGGAATGTGCTGAAATGTCATCTGAGTTCCAATCTTTTTAGTATAGATGTTTCAGTTTATGTAAATTGGCGAAACATTGCGCGCATGTATGTGCACACGCATTTAAAGCCGGCTTATTTTTACTTAAACATTGCGGTTACAAGTTCGTATCCGTGGGGGAGGCGTCTCACCCTGAGCACGCGCTCACATGTAGCGCCCTGCAGCTCGTGAACGTCCTTGCCACTATGGGTGGGAACAACCACTGCATCGGTGCCGAGCAACTCCTTTGCGCGGTCGATGCTTAGCCCAATCACCTGTTTCAAATTTCAGTAATTTCCTTTTCTTTTTCCTTTAAAACTTCGTCTATCTTTTTGATGTGTTCATCCGTAATCTTTTGGATATCTTTCTCGAGATCCGTCAGATCATCTTCTGTAATAATCGAATCTTTCTTTTGTTTTTTTAGCTTTTCGTTTGCATCACGGCGCACGGAACGGACGGAAACTTTACATTCTTCTGCATATTTTTTTGCCTGTTTTACGAGCTCTTTTCTGCGCTCTGCAGTGAGTTCGGGAAAAACAAGTCTGATCATCTTGC
>CAYJIO010000207.1:0-277 GCA_964370255.1 uncultured Azospirillaceae bacterium | reverse complement strand
GCCATCGTTTGAAGGGGTGATGCCAAGGTCACTCGCGATAATCGCCTTCTCGGTAGCTTTTAAGGCGCTCGGATCAAAAAGAGAAACGGTAAGTACCCTAGCCTCGGGCGCGGCAATGTTTGCCATCTGGGAAAGAGGTGTCATGGAACCGTAGTATTCCACCTGAATTTTTTTGAGCAGATTGGGATTGGCTCTGCCCGCTCTCAAGTTTGAAAGCTCATTTGCAAATGCGTTGATTGTTTTGTTCATCTTTTCATCTGCCCACTGAATTACTTCG
>CAYJIO010000206.1:0-1645 GCA_964370255.1 uncultured Azospirillaceae bacterium | reverse complement strand
ATCCATGTCTATTAACATTGCTAACGCGGTCAATTATTAGAGCGGTTTTGTTAGGTGCTGGACGTATGGCACGACCTATCTGTTGTAAATATTTGGCAAGTGAACAAGTTGGACGTGCCATAATACATATTTCTACTCCAGAAATGTCCAGGCCTTCATCGAACAAATCGACATTGACTAAAACTTTAACGTCACCTTTTTCAAAGTTATCCATACTTTGTTCTCTGAAAGCTGGTAAACTTTTTCCATTCAAACTAACAGCTTTAATTCCGTTCTCGTTAAAATCTTTCGCGATTTCATCAGCTGTTTCAATATCAGTTGCAAAAACTATGGCTTTTCGATTCGCACCATATTTTATATAGTTTTTAACCACGTCACCAACAATGTGAGAAGCTTTGGCAGCTTTACGCATTTTAACATTTGACCAATCACCATTTGCAGATACTTCCGATTCGTCCAATTGCATATCTGATTGAGGGCAAACTATTTCATAATCTGCCAAAAACCCTTGTTCAATCGCCCAACGCATATTCGGACCACAAACAATAGTGTTCATGACACCGTCAGTTTCTTCACTTAAACCTTGACCGTCTGCACGTTCTGGTGTTGCAGATACTCCAAGACCTCTAGCGTTGATAAACATTGCAACGCCTTTACCCCATTTATTTTCAACCGTCAGGTGATGGGATTCATCAACTAGCCATAAATCAATTTGTTGACACCAAGATTTGAGCGAATCGGCACGAGCTAATAAAGTATCAATGCCGATAACTGCTGTCATACCTGTTGGATTTACAAATGATTTACCAAACTTTTGACGATGTTTGCGAGTTATTTGTGCGACAGTACCGTTATTTGCTATAACTCTATGATAAATACCACGTTTGGCAAGGTGGCAGGACATCTGTGATACCAACTCGTTCCTGTGTGCAATAACAGCACAATGTTGCCCACGTTGGTAGTGGTTAAGTACAATCGTTGACATTATTACTGATTTTCCTAATCCTGTACCAGCCTGATAAAATACTTTACGATGACCAAGTAACCAACTCGATTCGATGTCGTGAATTGCTTTAACTTGATAATCTCTAAGAGTTATTTGTGTCATTAAATAACTCCTTAAAAATTGCGGCAAGAACATCAACAACAATAGAGTTACCTGCTAGTTTGTACAGCTGACTATTAGATATACCTGATAATTTATCAAAATCAGCATCATCAACACCCATCAAACGCCAGCATTCACGAGGGGTTAGTTTACGAATACGAGTGTCAGAATACCCAACCATTGGAACGTGTCCACCACCTTGACCCATTGCAGATGTAAGTGTAGGACTTTCAGAACCATTACCGACATAAGCATTTTTCTGTGTTGAACCAATCACTATCTTTGGTTCACGACCACCGCCCTGCATAGTATTTAAACACGGACTTAATCCATCAGAACTATAAATACGACCAACTTGTGGATTATCAAAATTTCCCTTATCAACTATGTTACCAACTTGAATAATTACACTTGAATCGTGCTTGCTGGCTTTTAAACATCTTGACAAATCTTTCAAAGGTGGTTTAGCAAATGCTTCGCTATCGTGTAAATATACACCACTAGCCTCTACGATATAGTTATCTTTCTGTACAGTTG
>CAYJIO010000205.1:387-1659 GCA_964370255.1 uncultured Azospirillaceae bacterium | reverse complement strand
GATGTTATTTTTTCAGCTGTTGAAAATCCTGCTTTAAAAATAAATAAACCAATTTGTTGATCGCTCATCGCATCAAGTTCAGCTTCTGTTGCAAGGTTATTCATTATCGCTTTTTCTTTGATTTTTTCGATATTTAAACCTCTACCATCATCTTTAATTTCAATAATGATATGTCCGCCTTCATGAAACGCGTTTAGAGTAATCGTTCCTAGTTCTGGTTTTCCTGCTGCTGTCCTTTCTGCTGGACCTTCTACACCGTGATCGGCAGAATTACGAACCATATGAGTTAATGGGTCTTTTATCAATTCCAGCACTTGACGATCAAGTTCAGTGTCAGCACCTAACATTATTAAATCCAATTTTTTGCCTGTTTCAAGTGCTAAGTCACGAACTATCCTTGGTAATTTTGCCCATGCATTCCCAATTGGTTGCATTCGTGTTTTCATAACACCTTCTTGTAATTCAGTAGTAATTAAAGAAAGTCTTTGCAAAGATCCTGATAAATCGCCTTCTGTATTTGTCATTGCTCTTGCTCTTTGCATTAATTGATTTCTTACCAATACAAGTTCTGATGCTTGATTCATTAATAGTTCTAATAAGTCAACACTTACCCTAATCGATTGATTGGAAATTGAAGAACCCTCTGATGAACCTTCTTTTTTATCAGCTACCGCTACTGCTTTTTTAGCAGCAGGGGCAGGTACAGCTGCTGTAGGAGTTGCCGCTGCAGGTGCTGGTTTTGAACCTTTTTCACCGCTTCTTTCCGCTTCCATTTCTGCTTCTATTTCATCTAATGATGCTGCTTTTTTGCCTTGTGAATATGCTGCTTCTACTTCTGCTAATAATTCTGCTGCTACTGGAAATGAATCTTCATCATCTTCTTCAACAACAGCTGGTGCAGAAGAACTTTCAACCTCAGCTGGGACTTCTTCAACAGCGACAGGAATTTCTTCAGCAACTACTGCTACTTCTTCAACAGCTGGGGCTTCTGCAGGAGCTTCCTCTTCCGCTGTTCCATCTGCCATTGCATTTAATGCTGCTATCAAAGCACCATCTTCGCCTTCTGGTTCTATTTCATTTGATTCAATGAATGTCAAAATTTCTTTAATTTGATCTAGGCATTGAAAAATAAGCGACACCACGTTAGGAGAAACATCTAGTCCACCTTCCCTTATTTTGCCTAAAACATTTTCCCCAGCATGCGCAAGAGATTCCAATCGTGGCAAACCAAGAAATCCACAAGTTCCTTTTATCGTATGAACCAATCTGAAA
>CAYJIO010000205.1:0-377 GCA_964370255.1 uncultured Azospirillaceae bacterium | reverse complement strand
CTACGTCAAGTGTTGCAATACTTTCTGACGTTTCTGTAAGGAATTCACTTAATAAATCATCCATGGTATATCTCCAAATTATTATTTTTTCATCTTTTATAGCATATTTTTTACAAATTATAAACTATAGTTTTTCTTTTACTGTAAACTTTATTTCTTCTTCTAAAAATTCTGTGGTTAAAGTTAATCTTTCTTCTTTTAATAGCACCATTAAATAAGCTGCTACAGCGCTTTTTGGATCTACTTTTGATAAATCTCCATCTAGCACGCTAAAAATAAGCTCATTTAATTTTAATCCAGCATCCCTCATTCTACAAATCAACGAATTTCCATCAAAATCAAGACTTAAAATGCCGCCTCTTATCAAAGTATCGGTT
>CAYJIO010000204.1:0-1662 GCA_964370255.1 uncultured Azospirillaceae bacterium | reverse complement strand
AAAAAAAAGCGCCAAGAAAAATCTTAACGCTTTCTAATTACAACAAAAGAACTATACCAAGCTAATACCTGTCATGTCATCTGGCTTTTTAATTCCCAAAAGCTTCAACAATGTCGGTGCAATATCTGCCAATCTGCCATCAGAAATTACATCGTACTCAGAGTTCACCAAAATTGCCTGAACATCGCCAACAGTATGAGCAGTATAAGGATTGCCATTTTCATCTTTCATTTGCTCTACATTTCCATGATCTGCGGTGATTAAGGCTGTTGCATCAACCTCTTTAATTGCATCAACAATTTTTGCCACACAATTATCAATCACCTCAACTGCCTTAAGAGCAGCCTCCATAATACCTGTATGACCAACCATGTCACCATTTGCAAGATTACATATTATGGTATCATATTTTTTTGCTTTAATTGCAGCAACCAACTTGTCTGTAACTTCATAAGCACTCATCTCTGGCTTAAGATCATAAGTTGCAACCTTTGGTGATGGCACCAAAATTCTGTCTTCGCCATCAAACTCTGCTTCTTTGCCGCCATTAAAAAAGAATGTAACGTGTGCATATTTCTCAGTTTCAGCAATTCTAAGTTGACTAAGCCCATTATTGGCAATAATTTCGCCATATATATTTGCCAAACTTTGTGGAGAGAATATTGTTTTTACAAATCTATTATGGTCAACAGAATATTCAGTTAATCCAACAACCATAGAAAGGTCAAAAGTTTTTTCTCTAACAAAGCTAGAAAAACCAACATCGCCAAGAGCATACAAAATTTCTCTTGCTCTATCAGCTCTATAATTTGCCATTAAAACAACGTCACCATCTTCAAATCCATTATAATCGCCAATCACGCTAGGAGTTGCAAACTCATCAGTTGCGCCGCTTGCATAAGATTTTTCAATAGCCTCAATTGCGTTTGCACACTTCTCGCCATTTGCCAAAGCAATTGCATTATAAGCTTTCTCAACCCTATCCCATCTATTATCTCTATCCATTGCATAAAAACGCCCAACCACTGAGCAAATTTTGATGTTTTCAAAATCTTTTACATCATTTTCAAACTGGCTTAAATATCCTTTGCCAGAAGTTGGAGGTGTGTCTCTGCCGTCCATAAAGGCATGAACATTAACCTTAATTCCTTCCTTGGCAAAAATTTTGCAAAGTGCAGTGATATGGTTTTGATGAGAATGCACCCCACCATCAGACATCAAGCCAACAATATTAAGCGCTTTTCCATTTGCCTTAAGAGTTTTAATTGCCTCAATAACCACTGGCTCATTTTCTAATGTTTTTTCTTTAACTGCAAGGTCGATTCTAGGCAAGTCTTGCATAACAACGCGCCCTGCCCCAAGGTTTGTGTGCCCAACTTCAGAGTTGCCCATTTGCCCTTCTGGCAGTCCAACATCAAGACCAGATGTTTTGATAATAGAGTTTGGATACTCTTCCAAAAGCTTGTGCCAAGTTGGAGTGTTGCCCACTTCAATTGCATTGTCTTCTGTTACTGGGCGTCTATATCCCCAGCCATCTAAAATTAATAATAGCACTTGTTTATCTTTCATTTTTTCCTCATTTCATTTTCTAAATTATACAAGCTCTTCCAAAAACTCCAAAAACTCAAATATTGAGTTTTTTTACCAGTGGTATTTAAGACC
>CAYJIO010000203.1:0-1672 GCA_964370255.1 uncultured Azospirillaceae bacterium | reverse complement strand
GACCCGAGTTCTCCCGAGACGGGAGACAGTGCAAATCTCACGTTGTGGGCAGTGCTTGCAGTGATGGGAGTTACGGGAATTGCGGTAACTTTAAGAAAGAGATTGGCAAAATAAAACTATAAATACCATCAAAAACCGCCTTTACAACAGGGCGGTTTTTTAGCTAATGGAAAAAATGGATTAGAGCAATTATTATCTGTGCACTTCCACAATAAACATCACATACTGCGAAATGACAGAAGGGCAACTGTCGCAAATGACACTGCCACCTTGAACGGATTTTTTTGAACTCTAAGATATAAATAAGTGCTATGATCAATGCCAAGTTGTTCCCTGATAGATTTCCTTTCATATCTTTAACAGCATCTATTTGTAAACTTTCGGGTTTATAAAGTGCACCAAATGTGCTGCAATAACAAAAAAGTCTATCGGACTATTGCAAACGAGTTTATTTAAAAGTAGCGTTCTTCGCTGCATTTATTACTCTGCACACCGATAGTTACAAATTAAAACGCAACATTTCTGTATACAATCCTACTAAAAATAAAATACTTTCAAGTTGTTATGGTCTGTGTTTCTTCATAATAATTAGACCGATGAAGAAGGGTGCTCCGATTATGGAAGTCATAATTCCAAGAGGAATTTCAACCGAAAACACCGTTCGCGCCAGTGTATCGATGATAAGCAAAAAGCCTGCACCCAGCCCTATGGCTGCGGGAACTACACGCCTGTTGTCCGCACCAAACAAAAACCTTGATATATGTGGGATGATGAGTCCGACAAAGCTGATGAGCCCGCCCAGACATACGGCAGATGCGCTCATCAAAGTGGCTGCAAAAATTATGAGCAGTTTTGTGCGCCTTGGGTTTATGCCGATGCTCTTCGCCTCACTATCGCTTAGCATAAGCAGGTTTAGCTTCCATCTATGAAGTAATATGATGACGAAACCCACAACCATAGGAATTAGACTGAACAATATACTTTCAAGATTGGCACGGGTAAGACTCCCCATGAGCCAAAATGTAATCTCGGGAAGTGTGTCGTTTGGGCCGGACATGTATTTTGTTATTGCTACAAAAGCCTGCGCCAGTCCGCTTATCATCGTGCCCGTAAGCACAAGGCTAAGCGTGAGTGAATGCCGTGATTTAAGGCTTATTAAATAAGAAAGCGACACCGCCGCTATGCCTCCCACAAAAGCGAAAATTTGCGTTTCGACGATGCCCATGCCAAGAACGATGGCAAGTGCGGCACCTGCGCTTGCACCCGCCGCCACGCCCAAAATGTCGGGAGAGACAAGTGGGTTTTTAAACATGCCTTGATATGCAACCCCTGATACGGACAGTGCGCCTCCGATTAACAGTGCGGCGATGACTCTTGGAAGTAAGGATGGAATACGCGTTTCCTTCGAGCTCTCCCGTGAATACCGCGGCAATATCCGAAACGGAGAGCGTGTAGTAACCGATACCCAATGATAATACCGAAAATAACAGTACGATTATATATATGAGTGGTATATTTAAAAATTTTCTTTTTTTCATACATCAACCTATTTCTTAAAACATATTGACATTAACACTCTAAAATGTTATTGTATCGTTATATTATTAAAAGAATAACGCATATTGAGGTAAAAGTCAATGTAGCAGGAGGAAAAAATGAAAATTTTAGCTTG
>CAYJIO010000202.1:0-1673 GCA_964370255.1 uncultured Azospirillaceae bacterium | reverse complement strand
CACAACAATCGGCAAACTTGCAAACATATATAAAAAACAAGGCAAACAAGTTTCTCTAGTTGCAGCAGATACATTCAGAGCAGCCGCTGTTGCCCAATTAGAAGAATGGGGCAACAGAAACAAAATAAATGTTTTTATAGGACTGCCAAACCAAGATCCAGCTTCTTTGTGCTTTGATTCCATAAAATCTTCTACCTTAAGAAGGGATGATGTTTTAATAATAGACACAGCAGGGAGACTAGAAAACAAAACAAACTTAATGGATGAGTTAAAAAAAATAGTATCTGTTATCAAAAAAATTGATACTTCAGCCCCACACTCAAAAATTTTATGCATAGACGCAACAACAGGGCAAAACGCCATAGGTCAAGTAAAAGCCTTTGACCAATTCATAGGCTTAGACGGATTAATCGTCAACAAACTAGATGGCACCTCAAAGGCTGGTATAGTTGTGGCATTATCACAAGACTTCAAATTGCCAATATATTATGTTGGCACAGGAGAAGGCATAAATGACATAAAAGAGTTTAGAGCTCAAAGTTTTGTGGAGAATATGTTAGATGTCTGATTTGCCAATTTTTTCAGTATCAGAATTTTCTTTTGAATTTAAAAAAATTATTGAACAAGCCTTTGGCAAAGTAAAAATTAAAGGTGAAATTTTTAGCTTTAAGCGTGCAGATAGCGGACATTGTTACTTATCATTAAAAGATGATAACTCAGCGTTGTCAGCCGTTTGCTGGAAGGGTGTTTATAATCAATTAAACATAAAATTAGAAGACGGAATGGAAGTTATTGCCACTGGCAAAATCTCAACCTTTCCGTCAAAGTCATCATATCAATTAGTAATAGAAAACATTGAAATTGCAGGCGAGGGCGCATTATTAAAACTCTTAGAAGAAAGAAAGAAAAAATTTTTAGAGCTTGGCTACTTTGATGTTTCAAAAAAGAAAAAAATTCCATACTTGCCAAACAAAATTGGTATTGTGACCTCGCAAAGTGGCGCTGTTATAAGAGACATCATTCATAGAATAACAGACCGTTTTCCATTACCATTGCTGGTTGTGCCAACTCCTGTTCAAGGACAAGGCGCAGAGGTAAAAATTGCAGAAGCAATTAAACTGTTGAATAATATTGATGACAAGCCAGATGTGATTATTGTTGCTCGTGGTGGTGGCAGCTTAGAAGATTTGTGGTGTTTTAATGAAGAGGCGGTTATAGAAGCTGTTTATAATTCAGAAATTCCAATCATTTCAGCAGTCGGGCATGAAACAGATACAATGTTAATTGACTACGTCTCAGACTTACGCGCCCCAACTCCAACGGGTGCCGCAGAAATGGCCGTGCCGGTCAAAAGAGAGTTAGAAGCAACAGTTTTAAACATCAATGCCAGATTATTAAACGGCATTGAGCGTTTTTTTCAAGAAAAGAAAACAAAGTTAGAGGGTTTATCAAGAGGCATTCCAAACTTAAGCCAAATTTTGTTAGAAATCAGCCAAAAATTAGATGACAAAACCCAAAGATTAAACCTTGCATACAACAACTTATTTGCAAGACTTAAAGACAAGGTTGAAGGTTTTTCAATCAGGTTAGAAAGTGTTTCTTTTAATAACGTCTTAAAAAGAGGCTATGCAATCATAAAAAACAAAGAAAATAAAATAATAAAAAGCATAAAA
>CAYJIO010000201.1:368-1675 GCA_964370255.1 uncultured Azospirillaceae bacterium | reverse complement strand
ATAGATATGTTACAATTTATTAAACCAGATTATAAAGTACAAGAATTAGTAGAAAATAATAATTATGGGAGATTTATACTTGAACCACTTGAAAGAGGTTTTGGTAGAACTCTTGGAAATGCACTTAGAAGAGTACTTCTTTCTTCTTTAGAAGGAAGCGCTATTACAGATATTAAAATTGAAGGAGTTATGCATGAATTCCAGAAGATTGATGGAATAGTAGAAGATGTAACCGAGATAGTTTTAAACTTGAAAAAACTTGTTGTTAAAAGTCATAGTGAAAAAGATCAAGTTTTACATTTAGTTGCTGATAAAGAAGGTGAATAGTTAATCCTGATTTAGTTATTTGTACACTTGCAAAAGGTGGTAAAATTGATATGACTATTACTATATCAAATGGTCGTGGTTATGTTGATGGGCGTGAAAATGCTAAGAATGTTAAAGATATAGTTGGAGCTATTGGAGTTGATTCTTTATATAGTCCAATCGAAAGAATTAATTACGAAGTAGAACCAGCTCGTGTCGGTCAAAATGAAAACTTTGATAAGTTAATACTAGATGTTTGGACTAATGGATCAGTTAATCCACAAGAAGCTATAGCTAGAGCATCAAAAATATTAATAGATCATTTTGCAGTAGTTGCTGATTTATGCAATTTGACTGGTATGAGTAGTGTGCTTGCAGATAAAGAGGAAGGTTCAGGTCAAAAGACTTTAGAAACTCCGATCGAAGAATTAGATTTATCTGTAAGAGCATATAACTGTTTAAAAAGAGATGCTGTTCATACATTACAAGATTTAGTTAATAAATCTGAAAATGAAATGATGAAAATTAGAAACCTTGGAAAGAAATCTTTAAAAGAAGTTATTGATAAGGTTAAAGATATGGGACTTAAGTTCCGTGAAGAAGATTAGGAGGAAACTATGGCATTATATAGAAAACTTAATAGAGAAACACGTATTAGAAGAAGTATTCTTTCTAGTTTAACTAAAGATGTTCTTACTCACGGTCATGTTAAAACGACTGTGGCAAGAGCAAAAGAAGCACGTAAGTTTGTTGAAAAAATGATTACATATGCTAAAAAAGGTGATTTAGTATCTAGAAGAAAAGTACTTGCTTTCTTACATAATGATAAAGAATTAACTAAGAAGTTATTTGATGTATATGGACCGCAATATAAAGATAGAAATGGTGGATATACTAGAATAATTAAATTACAAGAGAGAATTGGTGATGATGCACTAATTGTTAGACTTGAGTTAGTTTAATATTTAAAGACTATTGATTAAATGAAATCAATAGTTTTT
>CAYJIO010000201.1:0-358 GCA_964370255.1 uncultured Azospirillaceae bacterium | reverse complement strand
ATATGTGTTAGACTATAGAAAAGAGGTGTTTTATGAAAAAACTTGATAAAATTCGCTTGAATCTTAATGTTGCTCATGGGTTATCAATGTTATATATAATATTAAATTTGTTTTTTGTTTTACCTTATATATTATTGTCTGTAGAAATATTAATATATTTTGTCGTATGTTTAGTTAGCATTGTAGGCAGTATTATATTATCAGAAAAAGCCATTCAAAATAAAGAAAGTTCGTTGTTGTTTTTAACAATACTAAATAATATAGTACTAATTGTAATAAGCATAATTACTATTATAATTGCGCCTATGTTAATAATGTTAGTTTTTCCTATAACCATTATAATATTATTACCTGTTTT
>CAYJIO010000200.1:1039-1705 GCA_964370255.1 uncultured Azospirillaceae bacterium | reverse complement strand
ATAAGAGGTTATGTCGAGGGTAATGTTTCGGGATCGGGATTTTATTATGGAACGTCTGCGAGTGCGGTGCAAAACAAGACGAGTGAAAACATATCATTTAATGTTGCCACAAATTATCCGCACAACGTTACGTGTGATTTAAACAGCGAAGCGGGCAAGACGCTTTCTCCGGGGACGACGTATTACTATATGGCATTTACTCGTGCAGTGGACGGAACGATGTACTACGGCGAAGTAAAATCATTTGTTACTTCAGGATCGTCAAATGTGTCAATGGAGACTAGAAATGCAACCGAAGTTTCCCAGACAAACGCGGTCCTCATGGGCTACGTCGACGGAAATGTTTCGGGATCGGGATTTTATTACGGAACGTCTGCAAGTGCGGTGCAAAACAAGACGAGTGAAAACATATCCTTTAATGTTGCGACCGATTATCCACACTATGTTTCGTGCAATATGAACAGCGAAGCAGGAAAAACGCTCACACCCGGCACAACATATTACTTCATGGCATACACGCAGGCGACGAATGGGGCGATGATTTATGGCGATGTAAAATCTTTTACTACACAGGAGCAAATCACCCAAGTTTCGGTGCAGACTATGGATGCAACGGGCATTACAAAGGAAAATGCCACAATAAAGCTCCGCGTGGAAGGAAACACT
>CAYJIO010000200.1:0-1029 GCA_964370255.1 uncultured Azospirillaceae bacterium | reverse complement strand
AACTCCGGATTTTATTACGGCACATCCAAGAGTGCGGTACAAAACAAAACCGGTGATTATGTGTCACTGAACAAGAGCACGAACGGTTCGGAGGAGTTTTCCTGCGACATGAACAATACTGCGGGGGAGGTATTACAGTCGGGAACGACATATTATTACATGGCTTTTGCACAAGCGACGGACGGGACGATGGTCTACGGAGCAGTATCATCCTTTGATACACAAGAAGATTACGTTTCGGTTGATACAGGGGGAGTGACGGAAATAACACAGACTAATGCCGTCATCAAATATTACGTGGAAGGAACGACGAGGAACTCAGGCTTTTTCATCGATACATCCAAAAGCCAAGTTCAAGATAAAACGGCCGATTATGTGGAATTAAACAAGAGTACAACCACCCCGACTGAGCTGACGTGTGACATGTACGCAAATGCAGGACAGGAATTGCAAGCGGGCACAACCTATTACATTATGGCTTTTGCCCAGGCTGTGGACGGAATGATGTATTACGGAGACATCTCATCATTTACCACTGCAGAGCAAAAACCTGCAGAACCGAGTGCAACCATGGAGACGAGAGATACGGTAAGCATAACGTCCACCAATGCAAAAATCAGGGGATATGTGACGGGCGATGTATTGAATTCGGGATTTTATTACGGCACATCCAAAAGCGCGGTACAAAACAAGACGAGCGACATGATAGGATTTAACGTGAGAACCGATTATCCGCATTATATGACCTGCGATATGAACAAAGAAGCGGGGCTGACACTCAGTGCATCCACGACGTATTACTACATGGCGTATACACAGGCGGCGGACGGAAATACATACTATGGCAGTGTAGAGTCGTTCACGACTACAAGATAAACAAAGGAGTTCGCCCATTAGATATCCGATTTTTCAAATGGGCGAACTTTTTAGAATTAAATGTAGTGAAAAACAAGGATTAAAGCTTCATGATGAAAAACAGCAGTGTCACGAGCGTGTTTCGGACATGGGTTGCATAATTTAATTTCGATA
>CAYJIO010000199.1:0-1705 GCA_964370255.1 uncultured Azospirillaceae bacterium | reverse complement strand
ATTCATACATCTCCATAAACAAGCCACAAACACGCTGGGATAAGTTTGGATATAGATACCATCTCTCAAGTTGAAAAAGCAAGCGAAGAAGTAGAAGAGTTAGATTTTTTATAATTTTGTCAAAAAGTGCTTGCATAAGGTCTGAAATTGTGATATATAGGTTATTAGCTAAGTAAGTGTAATAAATTATTAATCACTAAAAACAAAAAATTATGGAACAGAAAGAAACATTGCAAAAGTTTTTCAACTTTGGAGCAAGCAAAGAAGAAATTGCAAATTTTATTGCAAGTAATGGGAATGACGCAGATGCAATATCTCGCATGATAGTAATTATATCTGAAAATCAAGAGGACTTAATTGAGTATTCAGTTAGACTTTTGCCCTATAGCCCTTATATATTGACAATGCGTGCAACTATAGCAGTATTAAATGCAGTAAGAACAAAGCTAGCTCAAGCTTCTATTCTTGCTTTGATCGGGCCGTATGAGGAAAGTGCAGCTTATCAGTTGATTAATCTTTATACTGACAAATGCATTAGCAAAAAAGAGTTCTTTGAAGCAACCTCAATGGGATTGATTTTCAAGGAAGAAAACAAGCATCATGTTCTCAAAACATTAGAAATAAATAATCTAACAAAGGACATATTGCATTGTATCAAATTTGTGTAGTTACAAGCCTCTCTTATGGGAGGCTTTTTTATACACGTTTAAAATTCCCCTTTGCAAGATTTTGAAAAAAATCTGGTTAGCGAAGGGGTGGACGCGAAGCGGACGGGGTAGTTGATATAAAAATCCATATCTGTTGGGGATTTTTAGGCTCATTTTTTAACAAATTTATATAAATCAACAGGTTAAATCATTTTCTATTCGAGCTTTTGCTGGGATATGCTTATTTTTTTAAGCAACTCTCGAATGATGTTTTTATACACTCAAACCTTTGTTTTTCATAACAAAATACGCTTAGCATTGCGAGAAGCGAAGCTTGATGCAATGCTTAGTCTTTTCCTACAAGTAGGAGGGCGAAGCCGTCCGTTGCGGTAGAAAAAACGCCTAGATTTCTCTAGACGTTTGAATTGGTGGTAGTTTCACATAGTATTAACGAACTATAGAGTTATATTAAAATAATCTATTTATCTTAATATAACTCTTGCCAAAACCATGACTACCAGCCAGACCATTTTTCATGTATAAGAAATATTTCTTCTTGCAAAATTATAATTATGTCATCATATTAAAAGCAAAGGAGATAATTATGAAAAAAATATTCTACACACTACTTTTAGTTTTAAGCTTATCAGCTTGCAACAAGCAAGAAACACTATCAAGCAAAAATTATGTTATGCAAAACACACCTCAAAATATAAATATAACACTAGGTTTTAATACAGAAGAAAATAAATATTTTGGCGGCGTTGTTAATCGCTTTTTCGGAAACTACACATCAGAGGGTACAAAAATAACCTTTGCCCCAGGTGGCTCAACAATGATGATGGGACCGCCAAATGCCATGAAGGCAGAACAAGGTTTTTTTGCCACATTACAAAAAATCAATTCATATAAATTAGATGGTGAAACTTTAGTCCTTATTACAACAGATGGACAAGAACTAACATTTATTGAATCAGCAACACAAAAAGGAGATTAAAAATGCTAAAAAAAGTAATCACTAGTTTTGCAATAATGTTATCACTTACATTATCAGCACA
>CAYJIO010000198.1:0-1714 GCA_964370255.1 uncultured Azospirillaceae bacterium | reverse complement strand
GCTAAATGCTTGGATTAAAAAGGGGAGAGATATTTCTTTGTAACCATCAGATGGAGTGGGATTCTATTGCCAAAGAAACAATTATTAATCTCAAGAGCATTTTTGGGGAGTTAGCAATAGATATTCAACACATTGGTAGCACTGCTATTAAAAATATAAAGGCAAAGCCGGTTATCGATATTGCGGTAGGTGTTAAAGATTTTGAAAAAGTTTTAACTTATAACTCAGTATTAGAAAGTAATGGTTTTTTCTTTCGTGGTTATGAAGGGAAAGATAGACAACCAGTTTATCAATGTGGTGAATTTTCTAATGATATAAATGATATGATTTTTTTAACTCACTATATTCATATCGTAATTATTGACAGCGATAATTGGAAAAACTATATAAATTTTCGCAATTATATGAATTGTCACAATGCTGAAGCTAAGTTATATGAAACAATGAAATTGAATTCTATTGATAAAGTTAGTAAAAGTCTTCTAAACTATCATCAAAACAAGCAAAAAATTGTTATTGAAATTATAGAAAAGGCTAATTTATGGCAAAAAACAAACACAACAAAAGATCTAAATGGGTTATACATAGTTAATTATTGCCACACTAACTGCAAGCCTTTTTTTAATATCATGCGTTTGCCTAAAAATCAAGCTTTTGAAAAAGCTAAGGAACTATCGAAACAAAATCCAGAAACTACTGCATTCTATAGATTTACAGATTTTGAAAATTATTATCCACGTCGTTTAAAAGCCGATGAGATTATTTATAATAAATTTATTATGCTTGGCGGCAAACCAAAAGAAAAACACCCTTTATCCTTTGTTTTACATGATAATGAGTATTTAAACACTTGGTTTGGGAATGGAACAGTTACAAAAATTTTACTTAAGGTTTTACAAAAAAAGAAAACTACCCTTTTACCGGTAGTTAAGATTTGAGCACTTAGCTTTTCGTTCTTGAAAGCCACTGCGCTAGCAGTTTAGTGCAATGAGCATTAGCAATAATTATTGCATATATAAAATTAAAAAGGAGTGTTTTCGATGTCTAGTAAAATGGAACTACTGCGTGATGATACATTTCCTTTATCATCAAAATATGATTTGGAGTGGATGTTTAACAATCGCATGGGCAGCCATTGTTTATGGCTATTAGAAGGATTAACTTGGGATATGGAACTCAAACCAGGTATGCGTGTATTAGATATGGGTTGTGGAAATGCTTTGACATCTATTTTTTTAGCTAAAGAGTTTGGCGTGAAAGTATTTGCAAATGATTTGTGGGTAAAGCCAACCGAAAACTGGAACCGTGTCTGCGAACATGGGTTAACCGACTTGATTTATCCAATATATGCTGAAGCACATTCATTACCATATGCTGATGGGTTTTTTGATGCGATCATCGCAGTGAATTCATATCAATTTTATGGGACATCAGATATCTATTTTAATGAATACTTTGGTAAGTTAGTTAAATCCGGAGGTCAAATAGCTCTCGCAATTCCGGGTCTCATCAATGAAATAGAAGAGTTTCCACAAGACTGGCTTGATACTGATCAATTATACTATCATTCACTTTCTTGGTGGAAAACGTATTTTAAAAAATGCAAAACAAATATTCAACTAATGGATGACTATAGAGGAGAAGGAAATAAAATCATTCGGAAATGGCAAGCGGCAGTGCAAAATAAAGAATATGAAACAGTTCAGAATGAAAA
>CAYJIO010000197.1:0-1743 GCA_964370255.1 uncultured Azospirillaceae bacterium | reverse complement strand
GAAAGCGAAAATGACTATGTGTTTTTATACACACTTGAAGATACTCAAACCGCAAATTACGTTGCTCGCGTCATAACTCTCTCGGGCACAGATAAACTCATTCAACTTCCCGATGGCGTGCGAGACATGGTTGTTTCAGACGAACATCTATACTGTTTTTCGCAGGATATAATCTCGGTGTACGACTTTACGGGTAAATTTATCCATGACATAAACCTACCGTCAAATTCCATAAAAAAGCTGACGGACAGTGTGCTCGTACAAAACGATGAAGGAGTGTTTTCTTTCCCCCTTCAATAGGAGCTTTCATGAATATCATTGATATTATAATACTGTGTTTGATCGCAGTATTTGTATTAAACGGAGTGTACAGAGGGTTTTTATCCTCAATATTAAACCTGGCAGGCATATTCGTCTCTTGGGTCATTGCCTTTGTTTCCTATCCACTTCTTGCAAAGAGTCTGTCGGAAACAGGTATTTTTTCCGAATCTCGCTTTTACATCGAAGGTGCTGAACGCATAAACGTAGAGATTGCAAAATCTCCAATTACCTCCATACCCACCTCGGAGCTCCAGACCATCGTGGCAGATGCAAAGATGCCCCCTCCCTTTGGCGACGCCATCATAGACAACATTAACAACAGCGCTTTTTCGGACATGGGTCTCACCACGGTGGGCGATTATTTTGATGAAACCATTTTTAACGTGATTATAAACACACTATCCATTGTTATCTTGTTTTTCGGCATGCTGATAATCATTACCCTCATCATAAACGCATTGAGCTTTAGCATAAACCTGCCAATGTTACGCAGTTTCGATACGCTTGCAGGCGGAAGTGTGGCTCTCGTGCGAGGATTTTTCTTTATGTACATGCTCTTTGCCATCGTGCCGGCATTCATGGTTCTTATCGGAGATCAGATTACGTTTATTACGGACATGCTAAACGATTCTGCCACATCTACCGTCTTTTATAACAACAGTATAGTCCTGCCCTACGTCTCGGGCATAATAGGCTAAAAATTTACAAACAAAGTCATTTTTTACACCTTTTTTTCGACAAATTTCGGGAAATCTTTGCAGTAGTGAAGGGTTTTTTTATGATATACTCGTCACAAGAGATGGATGAGCAAAAAAATCTCGTCCGTTTTTCATAATACCCTATTATCACCCGGGAGAAAATGTGGTATTATAATATTGTGACACAGAGGAGGAACACTATGATTTCATTCACATTGCAGTGGGAGGGCGTGTTACGCGACCTTCGAGAGTTCTATAAAAAAAGAGAAAATCTTTTGGCGTTTGACACTTATATAAAACGCATTGAACCCGCTTTTAAAGACGGAAATGACTACTTTTTCAAATCGACGGATATATACCAAAAAGAACAGGTTGTCGAGAGATTTGCCGGACACATAAAGGAACACCTTAACGTAGATTTATTAAACAAAGGACTCGAACCTGCGGGAGACATCGTCGTTTTGCTACCGGGGGAACTTGAAGATTATATCACAAAGCGTAAATCGGGATTTTCCATGAACAAAAAAATCCAGCTTAATCCCTATTACAACTTTGATAACTTTGTGGTAGGCAGTTCAAACAAACTTGCAAACGCAGCCGCTCACGCCATCGTCGCAAGTCCGGGAACGGCTTATAACCCGTTTTTCCTATACGGAGGTGTTGGTCTTGGCAAGACTCACCTTATGCACGCCATAGGCAACCAGCTTTTAGAAAATAATCCCGA
>CAYJIO010000196.1:0-1752 GCA_964370255.1 uncultured Azospirillaceae bacterium | reverse complement strand
CCTGCTCGGAGATTATCTCGGGAGCTTTGTATTCAACCTGGATGTAGGGACTGTCTATCTCGCTCGTTTTCGTTCCGTCCGAAGCGTACAGGTAGAAATATGCACCATCGCCTCCCTTAATTTTGTCAAAATCAACAACGTAGGAAGTTTCTTTGATGTTGCTTGCTACATTCATAAAATCATCGTCCGTAACATACCAAAGTTCGTATGTAAGCTCGTCGCCGTCCGCATCGCTGCCCGTCCCCCTTATTTCCGTCTTGCCGCCCATGGATTCGTTTTCTTCTATGCCCGTGAATTCGATTTCGGGGGCAGTCGGCGAAACGCTTGTGGCAAAAAGCTCGGTACCGTTCTTTTTAAGCACGATGTTTGCAGTCTCTGCAGGATAAACGACAGTTTCGTTTATGGGCATCGCCATGTGTGATGCGGAAAGTCCGGTATCATTTCCCGAACCTACGTGTGTGTTTGTGTAAAATGATACATCAAACATCTGACTTGCGATGACCGCACCCGATGCGTCCAGCATCTCTATGCTGTACTCTCCCGTTGTGGAAGCAACCGCATTGCCGGCGTCCGTCTCATAAGAGAAGAACGTCGAAGGCGTAAATTCGCCGTCTTTGGTAATCCTGCCCATGAAGTCCATGACATAAACGCCCGGCTCTTCGGCGGGAGTTTCCTCTTCAGTGCTGACTTTTGCACTCATCAGAGACATTTCAGCATAGTCTTCTTCATAGTATTCGTCTTCGTCGTAATACTCTTCATCCGAATACTCTTCGTCAGAATACTCTTCGTCAGAATACTCTTCGTCAGAATACTCTTCATCCGAGGAAGCTTCTTCGTCCGAAGATTCACCTGCGGAACTCGAAGAACCTATGTCGCTAACACCGGTAAATTCTGCGAAAAGGTGTTCCCAGATTGCCGAGGTTATCCAGTAATCGTAGATGTTTGAGCTTCCGCTACCCATAAAGCTTGAAACTGTAGCGTTTTGGAACTGTATCGTCGTCGCATTATAGGGAACCTGTTCCGGGGGAATCAGCGTACCGTTTGAACCGTTTCCGTATTCACCCGCACCCGTAACGAACTCTTTGTTCGAAACCAATTCGGATTCTCTGTCGTTATAGTCGCTACCGCTCATGCCATAGGGAGCGGGGTTTGTTATCTGATTTATAGCACCGCCCTCGTATTCATCACCGATGTTGTAGCAGTGTGCTATCTCGTGTGCCACCGTCGGTTGCATGTCGCCGTCCGATTCGGTAACGATGTTTGCGGGCAGACCGTAGTTGTATCCCTGTGTCGTTCCTTCCGCACCCTGTCTGTCGCGAACAAACCCGATGATGAGTTCATAATCTTCGTTTGGAGTTTGCAAGTTTGCAAGCGCCTGCCAAACGTTAAACATTCCGTCGTCCGTCGTGAGATCGTACATTGCGTCGCTGAGGTCAATCTCTGCACCCAGTTCGTATTGGATGTCGTTTTGCCCCAGCGGATATGTTGCGGCGGTAAATTCTATAGCCGTCTGCCATTCACCCTCACAAGCAACTACGTTTCCTGCATAGTTTGCGAGCACGGGCACTGCGAGCACTTTTATTTCACGAGCGTCTCTAAAAATCGCACCTCTTGTCGCAACGGATTCACCCGCCACGAATTCGAATGTGTAATTTCCCGCCGCCCAATCGCCGATATCGCTGATGCTTCTCGGTTGGAAGAAAGCGTAACTTGACGCTCCGACATTTGAAGGTACGAGCTGTCCTACCTGTT
>CAYJIO010000195.1:0-1757 GCA_964370255.1 uncultured Azospirillaceae bacterium | reverse complement strand
ATAAACAACGTCTTAAGCCTAAAAGACATTAAAGTAAAAGATGTGATGACACCAAGAACAGTTGTCCAATCTGTAAAACCAACAATGACAATAAAAGAGTTTGATAAAATGCTACCCAAGCAACCATTCTCAAGATTTCCAATTGTTGATGAAGAAAAAGAAGAGTTTTATGGCTATATTCATAAATCCAGCTCATTTGAAGGCAATGATGGCCAAAAAGTAAAAACCTTTGCCAAAAAAATGCAAAGTTTATATTCAGAAGCAAAGCTTGATAAAATATTTCAAATTATGCTAGAAGGCAGAAGCCACTTAGCACTTGTTATGGACCAACACGGCAACTGGGTCGGCATTATATCTCTTGAAGACATTTTAGAAACCGTCTTAGGCAAAGAAATTGTTGATGAAACAGACACCGTTAGCGATATGCAACTATATGCAAAGCTAAAATGGAAAAGAGAAGAAAAATCTAAAAACAAACACAAAAAAAAGTAAAATAATTATGCGTGCAGAAATATACAACTTAAACAAAGAGATTAAAAGCTCAATAAAACTTCTTGAAAAATCTATAAACTATGAGGAATCAAAAATAAGGCTAGAAGAGTTAGAAGCACTTGCATCAGACCCAACTTTATGGGAAAACCCAGAAAAAGCTCAAAAACTGATGACAGAAAAAAATGCGCTTGAAAAAAACCTTAATGATTTTGAAGAAATCAACAATTCATTAAAAGAATATCTTGAGTTTGCAGAGCTTGAAGAGTTTGAAGATGAGTGCATCACACAAATGACAAACCTTTTAGAAAAAGCAAAAAAGCTAGAGCTTGAGGCTCTATTATCTGGTGAGTTAGATAAAAACAATGCTTTTCTTGAGGTTCATGCAGGTTCTGGCGGCACAGAGTCATGCGACTGGGCTGATATGTTGCTTAGAATGTACACACGTTGGGCAGACGCTCATAATTATAAAGTAGAATATTTAGAAGAAACAGAGGGCGAGGTTGCAGGGCTTAAGTCTGCAACCATAAAAATCATTGGCCACAATGCCTATGGTTGGCTCAAGGCAGAAACAGGCGTGCACAGATTGGTTCGCATTTCTCCTTTTGACTCAAATGCCAGAAGACACACAAGCTTCTCATCAATTGGGGTATATCCAGAAATTGATGATAGTATAGAAATTGAGATAAATGAAGGCGATTGCAGATTAGATACATACAGAGCAAGTGGAGCAGGGGGGCAGCACGTTAACAAAACTGATTCTGCAGTTAGAATAACACACCTCCCAACAGGAATTGTGGTTCAGTGCCAAAACCAACGCTCTCAATTGCAAAACAGAGAAGCCGCCTGGAAGATGTTAAAAGCAAGATTATATGAGCTTGAATTAAAAAAGAGAGAAGACAAAGCTCAAGAAAACAGAGATGCGCAGTCAGAAAACGGCTGGGGTCACCAAATTCGCTCTTATGTTTTGCAACCATATAAAATGATAAAAGATTTAAGAACAGAAGCAGAAACATCAGACGCAAAAGGCGTGTTAGATGGTGATATAGACATTTTCTTGTCAGCAAGTTTAGCAAAAGGAATATAAAAAAAGTGCGACGCTCACGCGCCACACTTCTCCAACTATTAAATTATGAGCAAAATTAACAAAAATCAAAGTTCTCTAACCTTGGCCTTTGTTTTTCTGTATTTGATTTTTCCATTCTCACCAATAAATGAGTTTGGAGAAATCTTGTTATCTTTGTCTGAGAATACAACTTCTTTGTATT
>CAYJIO010000194.1:0-1760 GCA_964370255.1 uncultured Azospirillaceae bacterium | reverse complement strand
TCTTCAAACTCTTTTGCCTCTGCAATAAGTTTTAATTTTGCAGCGGTTGCTTCATCAACTTTTTGCTCTTGCTCTTGATTTGGTTGCGCACCAATTACGCGCTTTTTGCGCACTTCAACTTGCACCTTGCCAGATTTTTGCCCAGTCGTTTTAAGACTTAAGGTGTTTTTGTTGATAGACAACGTTGTTTTTTTAACTTCTTCACTCATATATTAATTCTCCAAAAAATTTTTTAATTTATATAAACTTTCAAACACATTTTTGCTCATCTGAGAGTTTTTTACTGCCAAATGAACACAGTTAACTAATCCTAATGCCTGTTCTAACTCCTCTGTATTATACAAACAAAAAATTTGTTTTTCTTTTGCCATTGCCTCAACTTTTTTTCTGCCGTCAAGACCAGCGTCATTTGCCTCTATAAAAAAGGCAATATTATTTTTTTCTTTTTTAATGTTATCCAAGCCCACAATTAAAGCGCCAGCTTTTTTTGCCATTGAAATTGCCTCAAGTGCTTTTTTCTTTAGCAAATTTTCAACCACTTCAGACAAGGCCTTCTCATGCTTAACTTTTTTTCTTAAAGAGCGAATAAAGAGTTGTTTATTAACCGCTGTTTCAACCGCTTTTTTAGAACAAATAACATAAACACCCCTAGATGCCAATTTTTTATTAAAATCAGGGACAACAATGCCTTCACTTTCCAACACAGCAAACCTAAGCATTTGGCTTTTATCCAATTTTTGCTTTGTCGCCACACAAGTTCTAATATTGTTGTCCTTTTCTTTTGTCATAAATTATGCTTCCAAATCCCAGTGCTCACGGGCAGCCATAATGATTTTGTTTGCCTCAGGAAGAGTAATTAATTCTTCTCCCAAAATTTCTTGCAATTCATCACCAGCAAGGTCAGCCAAATCATCAATTGTAACAATTTTGCTTTCTGCCAGTTTAATAATCATGTCTTGGTCTAAGCCTGCAATCGCTTTGATTTTTTCATCAATGCCCAAATCTTTAGATTTTGTTTCAAACTCTTTATTTCTGTTTTCAACAAAAGTTTTTGCTCTGTTCTGAAGCTCAGTTGCAACATCTTCATCAAAACCTTCAATTTCAGAAAGCTCAGCCAAAGCAACATAAGCAATTTCATCAATAGAGCTAAAGCCCTCTGCGATTAATAGATGCGCCATCATTTCATCAACGTCTAATGCTTCCATAAATCTTTGAGAACGAACTTTATTTTCAGTAGCTCTTCTTTCTCTTTCTTGTTCTTCTGTTAAGATATCAATATCACAACCAACAAGTTGCGATGCAAGTTTAACATTTTGACCACGTCTACCAATTGCAAGAGAGAATTGCTCGTCAGAAACAACTGCTTCAATTCTGTTGTTTTCTTCATCCAAAACAACTTTCATAACTTCAGCAGGGGCTAGTGCTGCCACAATAAATTGCGCTTTGTCATCAGAGTGCAAAACCACATCAATTTTCTCGCCTTGCAATTCATTAATAATAGACTGAACCCTAATACCTCTAAGCCCAACACATGCGCCAACAGGGTCGACTGTAACATCATTTGCCTTAACAGCAATTTTTGCTTTTGAGCCAGCATCACGTGCAACACCAGCAATCTCAACAATACCATCATAAATTTCTGGCACTTCTGATGCAAATAATTTTGCCATAAATTGAGGGCAAGTTCTAGACAAGAATATTTGTGGACCTTTGTTTTCTTTTTTTACTTCCAACAAATATGCACGCACTCTGTCTCCTGG
>CAYJIO010000193.1:0-1778 GCA_964370255.1 uncultured Azospirillaceae bacterium | reverse complement strand
AGCGCAAATGCGCAAGTTGTTATTGAGGATGAAGAAACAGAACAATTTTTGTATTCATTAATAAAGCCAATTTATAAGGCCTCCGATATTGTTTTTAATCCTAACAACGTGCATATTGTCTTAGATGATAACATAAATGCTTTTGTTATATCTGGAGGGCATTTGTTTATAAACACTGGGCTTATAATAAACGCAAAAAACGCAAATGAGATATCTGGGGTGATTGCTCATGAGGCTGGACATATAAAAGCAGGGCACATATTTAAGCAAAAGCTCAAAATTCAGGAGTTGCAAACTGTTTCTTTGGCATCTATGGTTTTGGCAGGGCTTGCAGGTGCTGCAAGTGGTAGTGGTGAAGTGGCTATGGCTGGGATTTATGGCTCTCAGGGAATGCTTATGGGGCAGTTTTTGGAATATAAAAAAGAAGATGAGCGGGCTGCCGATGATTTTGCTATTAAAACATTAAAGAAAGCAAACATTGCAAATGAGGATTTATTAAACTTCTTAAAAAGGCTACAACAGCAAAACTATTTGCAAGGAATTTCTGAGCGCTCATATTACACAACGCACCCGCTGAGCCAAGAAAGAATTACATATATTGAAAATAATCTTACAAAAAGAACAACGCAGTCAGAGCAGGACAAAACCTTAGAGATTGTTAAGGCAAAGTTATATGCGTTTAGCCAAAAGCCAGAGAAAACAATAAAGAAATATTATAATAAGAACCATTATGCAACAGCAATTGCAATGTTTAAGGCTCTCAAAATTAATGAGGCGGTTGATTATGTTAAATGGCTGATAACAACTGAGCCCAAAAATCCTTATTATCATGAGCTTTTGGGGCAGATTTATTATGAAACAGCAAGACCCAAAGAAGCCTATGCGGCCTATAAAAAAGCGCTAGAGATTATGCCAAACTCCGCTCACTTTAAGTCATATCTTGCAAGCGCCATAATTGAAGGCTTTGATGATGAGAAAAAAACAAAAGAAGCCGTTTCCTTATTAAAGCAAGCAAATGCCAAGCACAAAAAATCTAGCAATTATTTGCAACTGGCAAGAGCTTATGGCAAGCTTGGCGATAATGCAAACGCAATGCTTGCAAGTGCACAATACTCATTGAGTTTGGGCGAGGTCTCAACAGCACACAAACAAGCCAAGCAGGCAAAAAAACATACGAGCAACCCAAACATTATTCTTATTGCTGACGACATATTAAGCGTTAAGGATAATAAAAAAAGAGATTATAGGAGAAGGTAGTGATATAATGATTGTTTTATCAAGCTAAAAATAATCTGGATATATAACACTATACTCACTAGTTAATGGAACAAATGTTTTTGCCATAAAATACTCATCTGCCAAACCAGGGAATGCATTTCTGATATTTAACTCATTTGACGTTTTATATCCAAATTTTTTGTAATAATTAGGGTGCCCCAATATAACAATAGCGGCATATTTTGTGTCAACATTTGATTCGGCGATTTTGATTAATTGCCCGCCAACGCCTTGATTTTGAAACTCTGGCAACACACAAACAGGTGCCAAGGCCAACCCTTTTAGAGTTTTGCCCTCACCTAAAAGTTCAACTTCTGATAACATAATAAATCCAACAACTTTGTTATCAACTTCTGCAACAAGGCTAAGCTGAGGCAAATAATTTTTTGATGCCCTAATTTTTTTAACTAACTCTTGTTCTTTGTGGTCAGAATATTCTTCATTCTCAAAGGCCTTAACAATCAACTCCTCAATGTTTGAAAAGTCTGCCTTTGTTTCTT
>CAYJIO010000192.1:0-1784 GCA_964370255.1 uncultured Azospirillaceae bacterium | reverse complement strand
CACAAGTAGAATTGCAACGCAATTCGTAGCGGTGCACTCCCGTTGGGATTCAATAAGATTTCAAAACCCACCTTTGCGGTGGGTTTTGTGGTTTAATATGTGCGCCCTGTAGGGCGAGCAGTGCTTGGCAAATTGATGATTGGCACTTGGATCTTCGTGTCAAGCACGAAGATGACACAGAGGGGAGTGCACGAAGATGACACAAACTCCAACCTGTCATTCCCGACTTGATCGGGAATCCACGTGAAAACCATCCATATTGTAAGGGACGAGTCTACCGTCCCTTCATTAATATTCCACTTCTTTCTAAAGGGGGAGCAGACCGCGGACGGAGTAATTGCGTGGCAAACATTGCCTTCCTCTACAAAGAATAAAATGTGTTGACAATTAAAAATTTACGCTCTAAGCTTTTCTTATGATTAATAAAAAAGACATTTTAATGGTATCAAAGTACTCAGTGCAAATTACAGATTATGCACCAGTCTGCCATATAAACCCTTAAAGTGTTCTATCATATTATAAAATTTTCTAGCCAAGCATTAGCACTTTAAGGGACAAGCAAAACAAAATGCTTGCTTTTTTTTAATTTTAACAGGAAATTTTATAATGATAAATCAATACAAACTCAAAAATGGCAAAATATTAAACATCAGAGCCATTACAGAACAAGACTATGAGGCCGTGCAAGATTATGTTGAAAAACTTGCCACTCAAACAATTTTTACCAACCAATATGTGGGGCAACCTCGCAAAGAAAAAGACGCTTTTATAAAAGGCATTAAAAACGCGTGGATTCAAATTGCCATTGATGATGACAAGGTCGTTGGCTTAATCTCCTCAGGCATTTCCAAGCCAGATCACCCGTGGCTTAAATACACCGCCTCTTTTGGCATACACATGCTTGAGGATTATCAAGGACAAGGATTAGGTCGATATTTGATGGGGCTTTTAGAGGCTTGGGCAAAAGAAAACAAGCTCAAAAGAATTGAGGGTGCTGTCAGAACCAAAAACGTTAAAGGTATCGCCTTATATCTAAAATGCGGTTTTGAAATAGAAGGCATGCAAAAAAACTATGCATTCATCAACAATGAATGGCACAACGAATATATGATAGCAAAAATATTGGAGTAAGAGATGAACATATCAAAAGAACTTATAGGAAAAAGAATTAAATTAAAAAAGACTGAGGCAGACTTTGAGCTTGCAAAAACAATGTATGCTGTTATTGACAAAAACAGAGATGTTTTTGCACCTTGGCTTGGTTGGGCAAAAACAACATTAAAGCCAGAAGACACTTTTGATTTTTTGCATTTGTGTTCAAAAAGCTGGGAAGAGGAGAAAAGTTTTGGATATGCAATTTTTCATTCAGAAACTTTTATAGGTTTTATTAGTGTCTTAAATGTAGCAATCTCTCATAAAAGAGCAGAGATTGGCTATTGGTTAGATACTAAGCATACAGGCAACGGATATATTCAAGAAGCCGTTGGGTTAATAGAAAAAGAGCTTTTTGATAATGACTTCAACAAACTTATAATCCACACAGATGTAAATAATATAAAGTCTGCAAACGTTGCAAAAAAACTTGGCTACGTTCATGAGGGGGTATTAAGACAGCAGATATACTCCCCGAGCATCGACAGATATAGAGACCAAAACGTATTTTCAAAATTAAAAAATGAATATAACATAAAGGAATAAAAAAATGGAACCAAAAGAAATATTAGAAACTAACAGAATTAGATTACAAAGACCAACAAAAACTTTTGCATTTGCTCAAGAGCTTT
>CAYJIO010000191.1:0-1802 GCA_964370255.1 uncultured Azospirillaceae bacterium | reverse complement strand
TTTACCGTCGTGTTCCAAAACGTGGCTTTAACAATCCGTTTGCAAAAACTTTTGCAGTTGTTAACTTAGACAACTTGCAAAAAGCAATTGATGCAGGCAAATTGTCTAATACAGTTGACATTGCAGCTCTTAAAGCAGCAGGTTTAGTTAACAAAGAATTAGACGGTGTAAGATTGCTTGCTCGTGGTGCGATTTCAGCAAAAGTTGAAATTTCTGTTAACTCAGCGTCAGCAAAGGCGGTTGAGGCTATTTCAAAAGCAGGCGGTAAGGTAAATCTTATCTAATAAATGGGTGTAAAACTCAGTTAATGGATAACTACTTGAAACTCCAATCCCTTATGTACTTTCTGAATTGTACACATCGGGGTTGGAGTTTCTTCGTATTTAGCTAATTATCTAAGATTTATGAGAAATGAATGAACGTGGTGATTTTCGCCGCGTTTTTTTGTTTTTGTGCTTTATAAAAAAATCCTTAAAAAAGAGTCACTTGAATCGCTTTTTATGCAAAATATGTGTTGACAATAGGTATTTTGTCTGTATTATCCGCAATGACTGCAAATATTGCGGTCATTAGTTTAATTTTAAATATAGCAAAATGCTATATCACATTTATAAGGAAATAGTGATGCCTACAATTAATCAGTTAATTCGTAAATCACGAACACCAAAAGTGAAAAGAAACAAAGTTCCCGCTTTGAAAGCTTGTCCACAAAAAAGAGGTGTTTGCACAAGGGTTTATACTACAACCCCTAAAAAACCAAACTCAGCTCTTAGAAAAGTGGCTCGTATTCGTTTAACAAACGGCTTTGAAGTAATCAGCTACATCCCTGGTGAAGGTCATAACCTACAAGAACACTCAGTGGTGCTGATTAGAGGGGGCCGTGTAAAAGACTTACCCGGTGTTCGTTATCATATTATTCGCGGTACCTTGGATACTCAAGGTGTTGCCAAACGTCGCAAACGTCGTTCTCTATACGGCGCGAAAAGACCTAAATAGGAGAATGAAATATGTCACGTCGTCATGCTGCCGTTAAAAGGCAAGTACTACCTGATGCAAAATATCATGACAAGGTAGTAGCAAAATTTATTAATAATGTTATGGAACACGGCAAAAAAGCCGTTGCAGAAAAAATTGTTTACTGCGCGTTCGACATTATTGCAGAAAAAACAAAACAAGACGCTTTAAAAGTGTTTTCTGAAGCTTTAGACAATGTTAAACCTTTGGTTGAAGTTAGATCTAGAAGAGTTGGTGGTGCAACTTATCAAGTGCCTACAGAAGTTAGATCTGAACGTCGTCAAGCTTTGGCAATCAGATGGATCATTGGTGCTGCGCAAAAACGCTCAGAAACAACAATGACTGATCGTCTTGCTAATGAATTATTGGACGCTTTTGCTAATAAAGGATCTGCCGTTAAAAAACGTGAAGATACCCACAAAATGGCAGAAGCTAACAAAGCATTTTCTCACTTTAAGTTTTAAGGAATATAAACATGGCTAGAACACATGATTTGAAAATGTATAGAAATATTGGCATCATGGCTCACATTGATGCTGGTAAAACAACAACAACTGAACGTATCTTGTATTATACAGGAAAATCTCATAAAGTAGGTGAAGTGCATGATGGTGCTGCAACTATGGACTGGATGGAACAAGAACAAGAACGTGGTATTACAATTACATCTGCTGCAACAACAGCATATTGGAAAGATTACAGAGTTAACATTATTGATACTCCTGGACACGTCGACTTTACTATTGAAGTTGAACGTTCTTTGCGTGTATTAGACGGTTCTGTTACTG
>CAYJIO010000190.1:506-1808 GCA_964370255.1 uncultured Azospirillaceae bacterium | reverse complement strand
GTGATTATATGACAACAATTTCAATACAGCTAAAAGATAAAGACAGTGCGCTCTTTGAAAAATATGCGCAGATGCACGGCGTTTCCGTTGAAACGTTTATGCGGGAGGCAACATTTGAGAAGATAGAGGATGAAATTGACCTAAAGACATATGACGCTTCCATAGCAGAATACAGAGAAAATCCCATCTCGTACACTTTAGATGAGGTTAAATCTGAACTGGGCATCGACTGATGTATCGTGTCGAATTGTCTTCGTTTGCAAAAAAGCAACTGAAAAAGCTCGATAAACACACTCAACGAATTTTACTTTCTTGGATTGAAAAGAACCTTTCGGGGTGTTTGGATCCAAAACAAAAAGGGAAACCGCTTACCGCAAACAGAAAGAACCAATGGAGATATCGGGTGGGGGATTACCGCATTGTGGTAGAAATATTTGAAGATAAAATATTGATACTGGTAGTCGGCTTGGGTCATCGCAAGGGGATATACGAGCAAAGCCCTGAATAACTTCAAGGCAGTATTCAATGTTACTTGTGAGGAGAAAAGCGAAGCTTTTCCACATTAACTCAAAACTTTTAACTCAACACTTTACACTAATAAAAAAGGGGTGATTTTTACATGGTGCTTATGGACGAATACA
The DNA here is from genome assembly GCA_964370255.1 of uncultured Azospirillaceae bacterium. Lineage (GTDB taxonomy): Bacteria > Pseudomonadota > Alphaproteobacteria > RF32 > CAG-239 > JAWXUC01. The sequence continues at coordinate 1,167 of CAYJIO010000190.1, read as the reverse complement.
AAGCACAGCTACAGGACGTGGCGAAAATGTTAAAAGAGGCAGGCGATTCACTTTGACCCGGCTAAATTACAAGCCGAACTGGATGAACTGAAAAAACAATTAGAAGATCCTTCTATCTGGGAAAATCCCGAGAAGGCGAACAAGATTAATCGTGCGATTAAACCGCTCGAAATGACGCTCGGTTCGTATAACGACATGAATGCGCTCATGGAGGACGTGGAGACGCTCATATTGATGGCGGAAGAAGAGGGCGACGAAGAACTCGTAGAAGAGGTCAAGACCGAGCTCGAAGCGCTGACAAAGAGGGCGGAGGAATTTAGATTGTCCACCCTGCTCAGCGGAAAGTATGACCACAACAGTGCAATACTTTCACTACATGCGGGTGCGGGGGGAACAGAGGCGCAGGATTGGACGCAGATGCTCTACCGTATGTACACGAGATGGGCGGAAAAACACGGCTATTCCGTAAAAGTGCTCGATTATCTCGACGGAGACGAAGCGGGCATAAAGAGTGTGACTTTTGTGTGCGAAGGCGTGAATGCCTACGGTTATCTAAAGGCGGAAAAGGGAGTGCACAGACTCGTGCGCATCTCTCCCTTCGATTCTTCGGCGCGTCGGCACACTTCCTTTGCATCCCTCGACGTAATGCCCGAGATTGAGG
>CAYJIO010000190.1:0-496 GCA_964370255.1 uncultured Azospirillaceae bacterium | reverse complement strand
CGTACCGAGCATCCGGTGCGGGCGGTCAGCACGTCAACAAGACGGAATCCGCCGTCAGAATTACGCACATACCGACGGGTATCGTCGTGCAATGTCAGAGCGAACGTTCGCAAATTCAAAACCGCGAGACGTGCATGAGCATGTTGCGCTCGAGACTCATCGAAAAGCGAGAGAGCGAACGCATGGCAGAAATTGCGGACATTAAGGGAGACATGAAAAAGATTGAGTGGGGAAGTCAGATCCGCTCGTATGTATTTCACCCCTACAATCTCGTAAAGGATCACAGGACGGGTGCCGAGATGGGCAACACCGCCGCGGTTATGGACGGAGACATAGATCTATTTATCAACACATATCTTATTATGAGTTAGAAACGAGAACCTATGAAGCAGCAAGTAAAGGCATTTTTGGACAGGCTCTCTAAGGACGAGGCTCTTTATAAATAATTTTCGGCGCCGGACGCGGGCAACAAAGACGAGATTTTGGGCTTTGTGCA
>CAYJIO010000189.1:0-1825 GCA_964370255.1 uncultured Azospirillaceae bacterium | reverse complement strand
TTTGAGCAAAATGGGCACTTCATCTTAAAAATAACCTTTCAATATCTTTGGTTGATAGTTCTACATATGTTGGGCGACCGTGATTACACTGCCCAGAGTTGTTTGTTTTCTCCATATCCCTTAAAAGTTGGTTCATCTCTGTTGTATTCATCTCTCTTCCCGCTCTAATTGAGCCATGGCAGGCAATTGTTGCCATAATATCATGAATTTTCTTTTCAACCGCATAACTTTCATCAAACTCAAGCGCATCTTCAGCCACTTTTTTAATCAATGCAACAATGTTTCCGCCAGCAATCAGGGCAGGGACTTCTCTTATCAAAACAGCCTCATGGCCAAAGTCTTCAATCTCAAAGCCAATTTTTGCAAGTTCTTCATTAATCTCTAAGAGTTTTGCTTTTTCTAATTGCTTAAGCTCAACAATTTCAGGAATTAAAAGCATTTGCGTTTGCGTTTTTTTGTTAAGATAATTCTCTTTCATTTTTTCTAAGACGATTCTCTCATGTGCTGCGTGTTGATCAATAATGCAAATTCCACTTGCATTTTGAGAGATGATATAAAGATTATTAAACTGCGCTTTTGCAAGACCCAGATATCCAACTTCTTCTTGCGTGCTTTCAGCATAAACTTCTTCTTTTTTTACAGAAAACAAATTTGTATCAATCGACAAGTTTTCTTTGTTCTCAGAACAAAACATAACACTTGGGATATTGCTTGCCATCGGCTGATAAATGGGTTTTGAGAAATGCACAGCACTTTTCTGCCCACCTATTTCTAATGCTCTTTTAATTGCAGATACAAGCATGCCTCTAATCATTTGGTTGTCAAAAAACCTAACTTCTGCCTTCTGCGGATGCACGTTTACATCAACCATTTCTGGCAAGATGTCTATAAAAATTGCAAGGGTAGGGTATTTGCCTCTCTCTAATACATCTTGATATGCGCCTTTAATTGCGCCCAACAAAAGCTTATCTTTAACAAAACGGTTGTTCACAAACAAATATTGCGATAAGGAGTTAGATTTTGATAACGTTGGCAATCCAACATAACCAGATACTTTTGCCTCTGAGTTTTGAGAAGATATTGCAACAGAATTTGCAGCAAAATCTTTGCCCATCACCTCAAAAATTCTTTGTGCAGTTTCTTCTTTCGGCAAATAAGAAATTTTTGTATTGCTGTCAGAAACAAGCTTAAACCCAACATTTGGATTTGCCATTGCAAGCTTGTTTATAACCTCCGCGCAAGAAGACACTTCATAAGAAGAAGATTTTAAGAACTTAAGCCTTGCAGGGGTTGCATAAAACAAATCCTTTACCTCAATTTTTGTGCCTTGAGAGCCTGCAGCAGGCTTAATGCCCATCGTTTGTGCCTCAAGCTCTATTGCATTTTCGGCCTCTTTTGTTCTGGTGGTAATAGTTAGCCTTGCAACAGATGATATAGATGCCAAAGCCTCTCCCCTAAAGCCAAGATGTTTGACAGCAAACAAATTGTCATCATTTAGTTTTGAGGTTGCATGCGGATGCACAGAAAGTTTGAGGTCTCCCTCATTCATTCCTTTGCCGTTATCTGTTATTATAATATTTTCTTTGCCACCACCAAAAAGCTGCACGTCAATTTGTGTTGCGCCTGCATCTATTGCGTTTTCAACCAATTCTTTAACAACAGAAAAAGGTCTTTCAATAACCTCTCCTGCAGCAATTTGGTTGATTAAATTTTGTGGTAATATTCTAATGCACATAAATTATATATAACAGGCAATTTATAGCTTTGCAATATGTTTGATGTTTTTTCACAATAAAAAAGCCGCCTTAATAAAGACGGCTTGATT
>CAYJIO010000188.1:315-1837 GCA_964370255.1 uncultured Azospirillaceae bacterium | reverse complement strand
GGGCTTAGTGTAGACAAGCAACTAATTACACTTGCGCTTTCCGGCATTGCAGGAGGATACTTGGGAAGTTTTGTGTTTTCTTTTGCAACCTCTGTCATGAGCAATTATGATGTTAACACCATTCAAATCATATTAAATTTAACGTTGCTTGTTTTTTGTCTTTGCCAAAAATTCATCAAAATCCATTGCGTTAAAAACATATTTGCATATATCGGAGTAGGTGTTGTACTGGGCGCCCTTGCAACATTTATCGGCATTGGCGGAGGACCTATTAACATCGCATTGTTAACACTTGTTTTTGGATTTGAAATAAAAAAAGCGGTAAACAGCTCTCTTTTTATCATTATGTTCTCGCAAATGATGAACGTATCAACGATATGGTTTAGCACGAGTTTTGTAGGATACGAGCTGCAACCGCTTTTATACATGATTCCCGCTGCCATCATGGGAGGCTTTTTAGGAACTGCCCTTTGCATACGTATTAGCGATAAAACTGTAAAGATGATATATAATATTGTCGTTGTTGCTCTGATTGCTCTTAATGTTTACAATTTAATTATCGCCAATATTTAACAGACAACTAAGCTTTATAGCGGTAAAAATCTCAAATTTAGCATGTATTTCCGATGTCATTGACTTTTTTATCTGCGTCTGGTTTTTTGCTTGTTATGGGCATAAAGATTAAGCCTCCTTCGCCTATCGCGTCGCCACCCTATTTGAGCAAAACGCAATATTTGTTGCAAATAATCAACTATTGGTGTAGAATACACATTGTAGCAATAAAAAGAAATCAAACGTTAGGTATCATATGCATTATGAAAGAAGTCATTACGTTTACAGCGACAATCAGGCAAAGCGATGGAGGCGGGGCTTTTGTTCGCGTTCCATTTGACATTAAAGATATGTTTGGCAAAGGCAGACTAAAAGTAAATGCAAGTTTTGATGGCGAACCGTACTCGGGCAGCATTGTGAACATGGGCGTGAAAAACGAAGACGGGAGCATTTGCTATATCTTGGGAATTTTAAAATCGATAAGAAAGAAGCTAAACAAGGATATCGGTGATACGGTATTAGTGAAAATAGAAGCATTTTAACGAAAGAGAGTGTCATCATGCCATATGATTTTAAAAAAGAACTAAAAGAGCTTTACAACCCTAAGGCCACTCCGTCGATTGTAACGGTTCCGGCGGCTAACTTTCTGTGCGTGCACGGCAAAGGAAATCCAAACGACGAAGATGGCGAACAACTTTATGCCGTTGCATACACTCTTCGTATGAGCCACAAGGGCAATTACAAAATAGATGGCTTTTTTGAGTACGTTGTGCCCCCTCTTGAAGGTTTCTGGTGGCAAGAAGGAACAAAATGGGAGGATATTGACAATAAAAATGCTTTTCATTGGATTTCAATAATCAGACTACCTGATTTTATTATGCCGCGCGATGTTGATTGGGCAAAAGACTTTGCAACAAAGAAAAAGAAAAATGATTTTTCAAAGGTGGAATGGCTCACATATGTTGAGGGG
>CAYJIO010000188.1:0-223 GCA_964370255.1 uncultured Azospirillaceae bacterium | reverse complement strand
ACATGTCACAACACGCACAAGCCGAGGGCTACATAATGGACATCACAGACAAACGCCACCACCATGAAATATATTTGAGCGATCCGCGGAAAGTGGAGGCAAGCAAGCTAAAAAGCATCATTAGACTCCCAATTTTAGCACAGGACAAATGACATGAGCAATGTGATTATAAAGCAAAAACACATCGCACTGTTGCGAGGAATAAATGTGGGCGGAAAAAACA
>CAYJIO010000187.1:1116-1850 GCA_964370255.1 uncultured Azospirillaceae bacterium | reverse complement strand
TGTTAAAAATAGTTGACGCTTTCTTTAGAAAAGAAAGCTCATTATAGCTAATTTATAGCTGAGTTTTCGCACGCGAAAACTGACTCTAAATTGCTATAATTGGCAAAGAAACGCGCCCTGCGCGACGTGGGCTTACGCCGTAAATTTCTTATGAAATTTTGTTTCAATAATATAAAATTGGAGAGGGTCGTAAGACCCCGCGGCTCGCAGTGGCTCGCGATAAATGTTGCTAGAATGTTAAATCGGAAAGGGTCGCAAGACCCTTGCGAATTGTTGGATTATGAGTAAAACTCATAATAGTTGCAATAGTTTTATTTATCGCCCTTATGCGTTGCATAAGCTCAAAATCCAACCATCACAACTTTTTTTGACTCCGCCAAAAAACACAACAATCCGAATTTAATAACTCCACTGGGTGTTAAAAATAGTTGACGCTTTCTTTAGAAAAGAAAGCTCATTATAGCTAATTTATAGCTGATTTTCCGCTAAATATAAGTGCCGTTTAAAGGAGAAATCGGAAAGGGTCGTAAGACCCCGCGGCTCGCAGTGGCTCGCATGGTGAGTTACTTGAATGTGGAATTGGGAAGGGTTGCAAGACCCCTAGTTCCAACTTTCAAAATCGGGATTTGTAAAGGTGGGTGATTTTATGCCCGATTTTCGTTTTTGTCGATAATCTTTAAACAACATAACAACTTTGTCTCTAAGCATAAAAATTGCAATTAGATTTATAATGG
>CAYJIO010000187.1:0-1106 GCA_964370255.1 uncultured Azospirillaceae bacterium | reverse complement strand
ACAAACTATAACGCGATAAAAATTTAACCATTTCGTATTGCTCGTAATAAATCTGATATTTGCCTCTCCGTAGTAATAGTTTCCAATAATTGAACTAAATGCAAAAAGAAAAATTGCAACTGCAATAAATGGTGCTCCAAACTCTCCTCCTAGTTGCATATCCATTGCCGCTTGTGTTAGCTCTATTCCCTTTAAACTTCCATCGAGTGGAATACCAGAAATTAATATTATAAATGCCGTACACGAACAGACAACTAAAGTATCGGTAAAAACACCAAGCGTTTGTATTAACCCTTGTTTAACTGGGTGCGATACATTTGCGGTTGCTGCAACATTTGGAGCAGAACCCATACCTGCCTCATTTGAGAATAGTCCGCGTCTAACCCCTTGCATAATTGCTGTGCCAATAGCTCCACCTACTGCCTGTTTAAAACCAAATGCACTTTCGAATATATGTTCTACAACCAACCCAAATAGATGTATGTTTGAAAAAGAGATATATAGAGCCACAATTAGATAGCCAATTGCCATAATAGGAACAATTATCGACGAGACGAAAGCAATTCTTTTTATTCCGCCAAAAATTATAGACATTGTAAGAATTGTCAATATAGCACCAGTGAGCGGTTCGCTAATCCAAGAGTTAGAGTTTAAAGATATGGCTATGGTGTTGGATTGCACCGAATTGAAACATAATCCAAAGGTTATTGAAATTATAATTGCAAACAATACGCCCATCCATCGTTTTTTTAGTCCCGTTTCAATATAATACGCAGGACCTCCAACAAAACTATTCTTGCCAGTTTTTCTTTTGTAGAGTTGGGCTAAACTGCTCTCAGCAAATGCAGAGGCTGAGCCGATTATTGCAATTAGCCACATCCAAAAAATGGCTCCAGCACCTCCCAAAGCGAGTGCCGTTGCAACTCCTGCCAAATTTCCAGTGCCAACTCTCGATGCTACCGATACGCTAAATGCTCCGAATGAAGATATTCCTTTGCCCCTTTTCCCGACCCCTTCGCAGAGCAGACGAACCATCTCTTTTAGATAACGAAATTGAACGAAATTATTTTTAATGGTAAATATAACACCCACCACTATTAGTGATG
>CAYJIO010000186.1:0-1860 GCA_964370255.1 uncultured Azospirillaceae bacterium | reverse complement strand
TGCCAATAGTAATGGCTCTAACCATTTCATACCCAAGGTCTGTAATAATTTCTTCTATTTTATTTGTTTTCATAAACAATCCTTTATTTTAACAAAAAAGATGGGGAATTCCCCATCTCTAATAATTTCGTTAAGCAACTTATATATCATAAAAAATAAAAAGCAAGGATTATTTATCATAAATTAAAAACTTTTATCGGTGCAATTTTTCTGCCATCATTCTTAATTATTGCAATCAACTCATTATTATAAGTTGCATATCCTATATCCTCAAGCTCATATACTTTAGGTGACAAGCCCATTCCATGCTTTAATTTTATGGCATCTTCTCTTAAAACCTTAACTTCAATCATATTCAAAAGCGGGGCTTTGATATCAATTAATGGGGTTTTATCAGACACATCATCAAGCTCAACACAATCATTTATATCAAATATTGCATTTTTTGTTCTCTTAAGCATTGTCAAATGCCCCAAACTTCCTAGTTTTTCTGCCATATCTTTTGCAAGTGTTCTAACATAAGTTCCCTTAGAGCAAGAAACCTTCATATAAACAGAGGTTGGGGTAGGGCAAGATAGTAGCTTTAAGTCATAAACCTCAACCTCTCTTTGTTTAATATCAAACTCTTTTCCTTCTCTTGCCAAGTCATAAGCCCTTTTGCCGTCAATTTTAATTGCCGAAAACTTTGACGGTGTTTGCTTGATTTTTCCGATAAAACAATCAATTATAGATAGCACATCATTTTCTGAAGGAATATTTTTGCAAGTTTCAATAACTTCTCCAGTATAATCATCTGTATTTGTTTTTGAGCCAAATTGCAAAAGAAATTCATATTCCTTATCGCCGTCCATAACATATTCCACAAGCTTTGTCGCCTCGCCAAAAGCAATAGGCAGAACTCCGGTTGCAAACGGATCTAGTGTTCCTGTATGCCCATTTTTTTTGGCATTATAAATATATCTGGTTTTAGAAACCACATTTGTTGAGCCAATATCAGCAGGTTTGTTAACAATAAGCCAGCCATTAATCTGATTTTTTTCTTTTTTCATAAACACTTAGATAACCCAATTAGACAATTAAGTCAATATTCTTAAATGCTTTTTATAAGAAGTATTAAAAAAATATTTACATTATATATAATAAGTAATAATTATAATATATGAAAAAGATATTTTTAATTATAGCAATGCTCATAACCACGCAAGCAAAAGCAAATCAAATTTGTGGTTCATTAGAGCAGGGTGGTTTGATAATTGATAATGGCAAATTAATTGCCTTTGCAAGAGACGCCCTCCCAACAGATAAATACAACATAAAAAAAATCAGCTGGGACATTCAAGACATAAAAGGCGTGCCTCAAAAAACCGTAACTCCAAACCCAGAGCATCAAAAACAAATTGCAAATGAGGCAGGGCAAGTAAAACAAGCATACGCCAAAAAAGTCAACAAAAAATATTGGCAAAACGGCTTCATAAAACCACTAGAGGGTAGAATCTCTGGCAAATATGGCGGCCAGCGCATATATAATGGCACCCCAAAAAATCCACACTTGGGCGTTGATATCGCAAGACCATCAGGCACAGAAGTTGTTGCAAGCGGTGACGGAATTGTTGTTGGCGTTGTTGAAAATGGTTTTTATAATGGCAATCTAATAATCATAAACCATGGTGATGGATTAAAAACGGTTTATGCTCATTTAAGCAAAAATTTAGTAAAACAAGGAGATGAAGTAAAGCAAGGACAAGTTATAGGGCTTGTTGGCTCAACAGGGCGCTCCACAGGCCCACACCTTCATTTTGGCGCCAACTTAAACGGCATCAAATTCAACCCAAATAGTTTATATGATATAAATACTTGCAT
>CAYJIO010000185.1:0-1861 GCA_964370255.1 uncultured Azospirillaceae bacterium | reverse complement strand
TGCCCAACTTTTCTGACCAAAAGTGGTTGCAAAACACCCTTGCTTTTAATTGAAACCGCAAGTGCTTCTAATGCGTCTTTGTCAAAATCTGTTCTTGGTTGATATGGTGATGGCACAATTCTTGATATTGCAACATCGGTTGTGTTTGACAAATCTATGTTTGTGTCTGCTGTTATGTTGTCGCCCAATGCTTTGTCTAGATCAAAGTCCTTACTTGCCCCCTCACCTAATAATGCACCTAAACCTCTGCCCAAACTTTTGTTACTCATGCTGCTAATTCCTTTTCTCTTTTTAATAGTTCTTTTGTTAATCCGATATATGCTTGTGAGCCTGCACACTTGAAGTCATATAACAAAACTGGCTTGCCATATGATGGTGCTTCTGAAATTTTTACGTTGCGGGGAATCACTGTATTGTAAACTTTTTTGCCAAAGAAAGAACGCACATCATCTTCTACTGCTTTAGATAAATTGTTTCTGTTGTCATACATTGTTAAAACAACACCTTGCAACTCTAAATCTGGGTTGAAGTTCTTTTTTATCATATTAATGTTTTGAATAAGATCTGAAATACCCTCAAGTGCTAAGAACTCACACTGTAAAGGCACAATAACAGCATTGGCAGCAACAAGCGCGTTTACAGTAACCAAACTTAATGACGGCGGACAATCTATTAAAACATAGTCATAATTTATTGCCTCTTTTGCAATTGAATTTTTTAAGACCTTTTCTCTGTTTGGAGTGTTTATAAGTTCAATCTCTGCGCCTGCTAAGTCCTGAGAAGAGGGCACGATTGAAAAGTTTGGCACCTCTGTCCAAACCACGGCTTCTGCCAAGGATTTTTGACCAGTTAAAACATCGTAGCTAGATGCCATTCTGCCGCGCTTGTCAACCCCCATAGACGTTGAGGCGTTACCCTGAGGGTCTAAATCTAGTAACAAAACTTTTTTGCCTGTTGCAGCCATTGCTGTGGCAACGTTGACTGCTGTTGTAGTTTTTCCGACGCCACCTTTTCTGTTGGCTATGGCTATTACTCTTGGCATTATTTTTTCTCCTTGATGTTTTTAATGATTAAAATTTTTGATAAGTCTGATGTTTTGCTGTCAAACAGCTCCACATCAAAATTATATAGCTTTTTTGCGATTGCGACTTCTTCTTGATGCTTTTGACCTTTTGGGAAAATACACACCGTATCTTTATGAGACAAGGGCAAGGCATATGCAAGCAACTTGTCTAGTGACGCAACAGCGCGAGCAGTTATTACATCTGCCTTTATATTCAAATTTTCTATTCTTTGGGTTTTTATTTGTGTATTTTTCAGCTCTAACGATTCGCAAGCTTGCTTTAAATACAGAGTCTTTTTTGCGATTGACTCTACGCCAAAGAGATTTAAATACGGAGTCTTTTCTTGCGCAATTATCGCCAAGACGTGCAAAGGAAAACCAGAGCCAGAGCCTATATCAACAAGTATTTTTGCACCCTGCGGAACAAGGCCAAACAACTGAACACTGTCTTCTATGTGGCGCTGCCAGACATCAGCCTCTGAGTTTTTGCTTATTAAATTTAATTCCTTGTTCTTCTGCAACAAGAAGTCTTCTAAAGCGATTAACTTGTCAAATGTTTCACGTGAAACATCGCAAAAATCTTTTTTAAAATTTTCATAACTTTTCATAGAAATATTTATAAAAAAATATTAGTTAAAAATATATTAATTTTTTCAACTTACACACATTTATTTTTAAATTGAATCTAAAATCAAACACTTATAACAGTGTTCTTGAATCTCGGTGTTAAAGTTACAACTCAAATCTGTTTGAATAATTTAACGATTCTAGTAGCGATTCTGCTTTTTGATAATGCTG
>CAYJIO010000184.1:0-1871 GCA_964370255.1 uncultured Azospirillaceae bacterium | reverse complement strand
AAAAAAAGCTCTTGGAAATTCAAGAGCTTTTTTAAGTGTTCTTTTATTAGAATACGTATCTAGCACCGCCATATACTTCATGGTTTCTGACACTTGCGTCTTCAATCTCACCCATGTTGTAGAAACGATAACCCACGTCAAGGTTCCATCTATTGGTTAATTTTGCTGAAACACCGCCACCAACAGACCATGTGAAGTTTGTTTCTTCAAAGTCTTGATCTGCAAAGGCACCGCCACCAAAAGAGTAGCCCGTAGTTATCTCAGTCATACCAAGACCAGCCATTATAAATGGAGTATATCTTGAATATGGTGTTAAGTCATAAAACCCGTTAACCATATATGATTCTGTTTGGAAAGTTGATGATGTCGCTCCTGATGATTTTTCACCTTCTTCTCTCCATGTATATTCAAATTCTGCTCTGTAGTGACCATAACGGTAACCCAACGCACCTGCTATCATAAGATTATTGTCATCTACGTTAAATCTGTTTGTGTTTGTTGCGCCAGTTTCTCCGACGTTGTGGTTTGCAATACCAGCTCTTAAACCCATATAAAATCCGTCACAGGCAAGTGCTTGAGTGGTTAATGCAAAGAATGCAATTATTGTTGTTAATGTCTTCTTCATTTTGTCAATCCTTCTGAAAATTTGTTAAAATTTGTCTAAAACTAACATGACAATCATTTAAAGTCAACCCTTTGTATCAAAAAAAGTTTAATTTTTTATTAATTTTATAAAATTAAGGTTAAAATAATATAGCTTTTTCAAAGGCTTCTATGTCTTTTTGGGCTCTTTGGCTATAAAGTGCTTTTTTGTCTCTTCCTTTTATTCTTTTTTCTGTCAAAACTTCAGGAAACAAGCCAAAATTGACGTTTGATGGCTGAAAATCTGGCGATTCGCTATTGGTTACGTGGTTTAGTAGAGCTCCTATGGATGTTGTTTTTTCAGGAATTTGTTTATGGAACTCAAAAATGCCTGCTAAAAATCCGATTGCGGTGCTCTCAATATAGCCTTCACATCCAGTGATTTGACCTGCAAAAGAAATATGAGGCATTGATTTTAAGTGCAGGTATCTGTCTAAGAGTTTTGGGGAGTTTATAAAAGTGTTTTTGTGTATTGAGCCAAGTTTTGCAAATTCTGCGTTTTCTAACCCCGGGATTGTTTTGAAAATTCTTTTTTGTTCTGGGTATGTGAGTTTTGTTTGAAATCCTACAATGTTTCTCATCGTGTCTTCTTTGTTTTCCATTCTAAGTTGGATAATTGCGTATGGTTTTTCTTTCATGTGGGGGCAGGTTAAGCCGACAGGCTTTAGAGGCCCAAATCTTAAGGTTTCAATCCCTCTTTCTGCCATTTCTTCTATTGGTAGGCAGCCATCAAAAAACTCTGGTTTTTCAAAATCCTTAAATGCTACTTTTTGGGCGTTTAAGAGTTCTTGGACAAATGTGTAATATTGTTCTTTTGTCATTGGTAGGTTTATGTAGTCTTTGGCATCGCCTTTGTCATATCTTGATTGATACCACGCTTTTGAAAAGTCTATGCTTTCTGTCATTATTATTGGTGCTATTGCATCATAGAAGCTTAAGGCTTGGTTGCCTATTTTTTTTAAGATGTCTTGGCTTAGAGCCTCTGAGGTTAGTGGTCCTGTTGCTATGATGGTTCTTTCTGATGGGATTTCTGTTATTTCTTGAGAGATTACTTCAATTAATGGGTGTTCTGTTATTTTTTTTGTAATATATAGAGAGAAATCTTCTCTGTTTACGGCAAGAGCGCCTCCTGCTGGAACTCTTGTTTTGTCTGCGGCTTCTATAATAAGTGAGCCCATTTGTCTGAGCTCTTGTTGCAATAGGCCGACTGCGTTATGCTCAAAGTCAGA
>CAYJIO010000183.1:0-1880 GCA_964370255.1 uncultured Azospirillaceae bacterium | reverse complement strand
GCTCGATGATGCGGTCGAAAAGTTGACCATACTGCTAAACGAAAGCGAGCAACAGCTATTAGAGCAAGCAATAGACACATGGGGCAACCTGAACCTCATCTGTGGCGAGGAAAGATTTACCGAAGGCTTTAGGCTCGGAGCAAAAATAATGCTCGAAATATTTGAAAAAGATGACGGACAGTTTAAACCGATTACGGATTAGCTGTTCGTCATTTTTTATGCTAAACACCAACTAGGCACTGACTTAGAAATAAGTCGGTGTCTTTATATTTGGATAGAGCACCATTTTACATACCCACCTACTTCCGCACCCTATTCGGAAAACTATCTTCCAAAAATTTCTCAAGCTCTGTAATTTCAATCTCTCCGGCAACACATTCATCACGCAAAATGGTAGCTTCGTACTGCCATCTTCTAAAATCATCATTTGAAATTTTGCCGATTCTATTGCGGGCAAAATACCTCTTATAATATCTATCATAAAGTTTTAAAGCAGGTTGATTTGTCTGTTTTTCTTTATGCTTTTTTATTGCCGAAACTTGCTGGCAAGTCATATTGTTTGCAAAAATCCTGTCGCAATTACTGCCGTTATAATTACCCTTCGTGATGAAAAATTTGCCGCAATTTGCACACTCCTTGAGTTTCAAATCAGCATCAAGCATTTTGGAAAATTCCAGCTCCAGCATCGAAAGTATAGTATCGCATTTATACGAAAAATCGCTTTCATAATTGAGCGAACACATCAGTTCAACCTCGTCTAAATCAACTCCGATTTCATCGGAAAAACCTTTATAATCGGCATTTTCCTTGAGTTTTCCTTGATTATCTTCTGAGATTTTAAAAGCATAAAGTTCGCTTTGTACCCAAATTTTGTTGCGATCAAAAAGCCTGGCATAAAGCCCAAAACGCTCTGCCGCACTTAATTCTCCAAGCACAGATTTATGGAAATTTTCATCGAAACAAAACTGCAAAAGCGATAAAAATTCAGCTTGCAAAGTCTTTATAAAATTAGCAAGATCATCAAAATTCTGCTCGGAAAAAGCTTTAAATTCCACAGGGAAAACATAAGAATAAAGCGAATCCATCGTTAAATTCATAGTTGCGATAGATTGAATTTGATACTTTGCTTTGTTAAAAAATTCAATATTTTCTTTTGTGATTTCAGCTGTTTGCATTTCATTTGCGATTTTCAAAAAAACACTTTTAGCATCTTCAAAATTAAAATCGGCATACACAAAATCAAGCAAACCCTCGCCTAAATTATAGGTAATTTTAGTGCCACTAAATAAATTACTAAGCATCAAATTCCCACAAAATAGCTCTTGTTGGGTGAAATCAAAACTAAATCTATCACCAATTTTTTCAGCAAGTGCCAACTTTTGCGCTTGCTGTTTTTCGATGTCCTCAGCTGGAATTCTTCTGTAATTTTCACGTTCGAAAAATTCATTATAATCGACATCAAAGCTTACATCTACCGTCAAAACTATTGATTTTGTTTCAAAATTAAACTTCACCCAATTTGAAAAAAGTTTCGGATCTATGTGCTCGGTTTCGTTGGTATTTTTCTCAAAAAGCTCATATGGAATAGGTTGGTTAAACATTACTATCTCCTCTGTTTTTGAAAATGCAATTTAAAACAATTTCATATAATTTATATAACTCTAAATAATATTATATAAAATCATTGCATAAATGTCAAGAGAATGTTATTATGGTTTTGGAAAATATGTTTTCTTGCAAACTGCAAAATTAAAACCAGAAAGGAAATTATAAATGAAAAAATTTAACACCATCACCACATCAGAACTCTATCACAAAGACTTAGAACCAATCCCATTCGTAGTAAACGAAATCCTACCCACAGGATTAACTATTCTAGC
>CAYJIO010000182.1:894-1898 GCA_964370255.1 uncultured Azospirillaceae bacterium | reverse complement strand
CTGTAATTTTAGTCGTCTTATATATGTCTAACATAATCATTTTGGCTACTTCTTCACTAGTTTTATTATATAAATTTAAATAATTTGTTATATCTAAAAAAGCTTCATCGATAGAATAAACGTGAATATCTGATTTATCAATATATTTTAAATATATACCATAAATTATACTTGAATATTTAATATATAAGCTCATTCTTGGTTTTACAATCATATACTTAATATGCTTAGGTATTTCAAACAAACGACATCTATTTCTAACTCCTAAAGATTTTAATTTAGGAGTTATTGCTAAAGTAATTGCCCCTATTCCCCTACTCTCATCAGCAACAACTAAATTAACTAAAAAAGGATCGATATTCATATCAGCACATTCACACGATGCATAAAAGCTTTTTAAATCAATACATAAATATGTTTTCATATTAATCACCAATTCAATTATATCACGAAAATATGTTTGTATATATATTTTGTCTTAATTGGTTAAATTTAACAAAAAAAGTATAGCCTAAACTATACAATATATTAACACTTGCGATATTAATAATAAGGGAATTCCTAAATAAAACTTTTTTTTCTTAATCTTATGTCTAACAAAATACATTGCTATTAATAAACCAATACTCCCCCCTATAACACTTAAAATAAATAAAGTCTTTTCACTAATTCTTCTTTTGTTTTTAATAGCTAAAAATTTATCTAGCATCATTATTAAAAATGTAACTATGTTTATTGTAACTAAATATATCATAAATCAATTATATCACATTATCTATCATATACCCCGAAAATCATTCTTTTTACTGCTAAATATAAATAAGATATACGATACCAAGTTGAGTAATCAACAACGCCAGTAACACTTAAATCAAATATCTCTTGAAATTTTAAAACGGCGTTTCTAGTGTTTTCCAAAAATTCTCCATTTGCTTCTGTCACTTCAATCAAACCTGGATAGTTACCTCTAATAGTATTGATTTGATTTTGAATTTTCAAAACAT
>CAYJIO010000182.1:333-884 GCA_964370255.1 uncultured Azospirillaceae bacterium | reverse complement strand
ACCACAAGAGCCAAGAGATAAATTTCTACCAGGAAAAGAAGTAGGTAAACCTTCTACTGGTTTAGCTTCTTTAATTTCTATAGTATTCCCATAGTAGTATTCAAGTATTTCTAAATAATTTTTACCTTCAACCGCTAAATCTTGTGATCCCCACTGCCACAACCATCCATCATTTTGTAGAGTTGTACCATCGCAATATTGCGCGAACAGTGGCTCATCTTTATTTGTTCTTTTGATATATTTTCCCAACAATTCATCTACAACCGTTGAAATACTATCAAATATTTCTCTACCATGAACATATTTTTGGTCATAAGTTGTAACTGATGTTATTGTGAATTGATACCCTTTTGAAGGATACCACTCTGTATATATTCTGTTTAAAGTATAAGACATTATAGCTAAAATATTTGCTTTAATTGCCTCAACTTCCCAAGATGAGTATATCTCACTAGAAGCAACATTTTTTATATAATCCGAAAATGGAATATAATACTCAGAAGCAACATAATCCTCTGGAATTCCATCGTGGACAATTACATATTCAGGTA
>CAYJIO010000182.1:0-323 GCA_964370255.1 uncultured Azospirillaceae bacterium | reverse complement strand
ATAACTTCATTTAAAGCAATTAAAGAAGTTGCAGGTTCTTCATAAGCATACTTAGGAGCATATGAACCATTTAAAACAACAGGTTCTATTTCCAAAATATCTTCTGTTAAGTTTTTATTATCATTTGAATTCATTATAACTTGTAGCATAGACCTTATATTAGGAAATATTGATACATTTTTTATCTTTTTTTTAACCATTCCAGGCATAATGACTTCTATATTATAAGTAAAATAAGGATTATTTTCATTTGGCTTAATTGAGTTTTCTTTACTTGGAGCATCTAATGTGACCGCTTCAATTTTCCCATCTTCATTTGTTAT
>CAYJIO010000181.1:0-1899 GCA_964370255.1 uncultured Azospirillaceae bacterium | reverse complement strand
CTCGCTAACCGCCTGTTCGTCTGCTCCGGACATTGTGGCTATCTCTTTATTCGTATATTTTGCGTCCTCGCGCAAAAGTTGTATAATATGTTCTTTAAGTTCCATAACCTTCCCCTTTCTTCGTGTCCCTTTCAGTATATATTTTTTGCCGTACAAAGTCAATCATCAGGAGTATACTTAAGAATATCACCCGGTTGACATTCAAGCTCTCTGCAAAGTGCATTCAGCGTAGAAAATCTTATCGCCCGCCCCTTGTTGTTTTTTAATATGGAGAGATTTGCAAGCGAAATGTCCACGCGAGCGGACAGTTCGTTTAGGCTCATCTTTCTATCTTTCATGACCGTGTCGAGGTTTAATACTATACCCATTGCGCCCACCTCATATCGTAAGGTCGTTTTCGGATTTGAATTCGACGGCACGTGCAAATACCCACGCGCATATTATGGCGGCAAGTCCCGCAAAAAGAAGCATGAGTATGCAGAAATATCCGAGCAGGCTTCCTGAAACGATGGTGAGATATACGAAGTCGAGCATGAGCACCGCGCAGGCTATGCTCATGCAAATCAGTCTGCTGACGTTTGCACGCACAAACGGATTTCCCTTGCGCACGCTCACCGTCATAAGTCTCATATTTATCATAAACCAAAGCCCAAAGATGCCTCCCACATAAAAAAATATGAGAGAAGGGGTGCGCTCAATTCCACCTAGAAGTATATCGCTCAGCATCGCGTCTATCCAAAACGGAAGGGCGAGTACCAAAATGGCACCTGCGATTATTATAATGTCGAGCAGTATTTCAAAGAGCAGTCCGACTTTTCTTAAATTCATAATAACCTCTCAACTTTTGGATGTCATATATCACTACACGGTCGCTGCGCTCATTCCCGCAAGATATCCCGTAGAAAAAGCAATTTGCAGATTAAAACCGCCCGTATATGCGTCTACATCTAGCATCTCGCCCGCGATGAACAGCCCTTTTATAAGTTTGCTCTGCATGTCGCCCGCATCTACTTCCTTTACGTTTATTCCGCCACGAGTGATTATCGCCTCGGCTATGCTTCGCAGTCCAATTATGTCAAAGCAAAAGTTTTTCGTCACATTCACGATATGCGCACGTTGCTCACGGGTGATGGAGTTCGATTGTGTTTGGGGATCTATACCCATGACCTCCGGCATACATTCGGCAAGCTTTCCCGGATATAGGCCTCTCATCATATTTCCGATATAGAAGCCGAGCATCGAGTTTTTGTTCGCTCAGTGCAGGCTTTAAATCTATACTCACGCGTGTGTTCGCAAATGAATAGTCCTTTATATGTGCGGAAGCGCTGAGGACAAGCGGACCCGAAATGCCAAAATGGGTAAACAGCATCTCGCCCTGTTCTTTGTAGAGAGATTTCTTGCCTTCGAACAATTCGAGGCTCACGTTTTTTAGCGAGAGCCCCTGCAGCTGTTTGCACAGCCCGTTTTGTCTGCACACCATTGGGATGAGCGATGGTCTAAGCTCGCTTATGCCGTGGCCAATCTCCTCTAACATATCAAAACCTCTGCCATCGCTACCCGTCGAGGGATAGCTCGCACCCCCCGTCGCAACTATCACGCGGTCAAATTCGTGCAGAGCGGAGTTTATGTACACCCCGCATGCCCGACCGTCACGCACGAAGATGCCCGTCACATTCGTTTCGTATTTTACGCTTACCCCCGCACTTCTCATCATGTTTGTGAGTGTAGAAATTACGTCACTCGATCTGTCCGAAACGGGAAAAACTCGACCCCCTCGCTCGGTTTTGAGCATGAGTCCGTTTTGTTCCAAAAGCTCAAGGAGCGCATCGTTTGTAAGCGTGTAAAGGGGGCTGTATAAGAACTTGGGATTTGTAGGCACGTTTTCAAAAAAATCTGCAA
>CAYJIO010000180.1:0-1914 GCA_964370255.1 uncultured Azospirillaceae bacterium | reverse complement strand
ACGCATCGTATCCATCTCCGGCATGGGGGCTGTCCTTTTTGTGTTGCAAGCAATAAGCGATTTCATTGCTACCCACAATCCAGTGATGGGGTGCGGAAAGCGATTCCCAACCGTCATACCCGTTGTACTCGAAATACTCCGTGTTCGTTTGGTCGCTCTCGATATCAACCGCACTTGCGGCATCGGTGTTTCTAATCGGTATTATCGCAAACACCGTAAGCGCAACAATCAGCAACGCAACAATGCGTTTTGTGTATCTGTGTTTTATTATACTCATATTTCCTCCATTTTTCAATCAAAAAAACCGAGCGTTTAAACTCGGTTTCAGTGATAATATTAAGTTTATGTTTAGTTTTAGTAGCGTGTTGACGAGAATACAACTGTGTATTGCTCGCCCTTGTACGTGACCGCTCCCACACCCAACTTTGTAATTTCTCCGTTTGTTGCAAGCCCTCCTGCATGTCCTGCACTTCTGATGCCCATTGACTTGCCACCTTCACTCGAATTGCTCACGCTCTCAATCCCAAGCCCGGAGTGGAATATCTCGCCCTTTTCCGCCATCGCCTTCGCATGTGCAAGTGCTTTTGAACACATTCCACTGTCAAGAACAAGCGGCGCATTGCCCTGTGATGCTCGCACTTCATTTACCCCTGCTAAAACATCACTGTTATAACTGCCACCGAGTGATTTCATTTCCTCCACGGGTTCGGGTGTCGATTCGGGTGTTGGCTCGGGTGTTGGCTCGAGGGTAGGTGCCAGAGTTGCTGTCGGTGTCTGCACAGGTTCGGGAGTAGCTGTTGGTTTTACTTCATCCTGTGGGATTACAATTTCTACACCGCCTGTCACTACGGGTTTTTCCGACGTTACAGGCTTTGGGGTTTCAACGTAAGTTTCCTGTTCATCTCCCTGCTCCTTTTTCGGTTGCTCTGCCACTTCCTCCGTCTCCTTCGGCTTTTGCGTAGCCTGTGTTGTGGGTTCGCTGTCCTCATCAACATCATCAATAGCGTTTACATTAACGCCGTTAGGTGTAACAGGCTTTACCGATGTTGTCGGGGTGGAAGTCGGTTTAACGTCTACCTCGGATTTTACATCACTTTCCGACAAAACAATTTCTTGTACGCTCTCGGCGGTAGTGGTCGGGACAACTTGTGTGGGTGTGGAACAAGCGGTCATTGTGGCGGTCATCATAACCGCCGTTGCTATTGCTACTATTTGTTTTTTCATGGCTCAAAGCTCCTTAAACTTTTTTCTTGAGTTCAGTTTACCGAAAATCTCAAACAAGTGCAAAGGTGTGATTTCTTTTTTTCGGTAGGTAAAACTGCTAAGTATTACTGTTCAGTATTACTGGCTGTACTGTCAGTAATATATATAGGCAATAGCAATTTTGGGCGCATTTTCCCCCGGGCGGACTTCGTATTCTTTGATTTTTATGGTTCATCCGTTAATCCTCATAATACGGACAAATATCGTGTTTGCATATATCTGTTTTATTTATGTAATGCAGACAGTGTGTGCAATCTCGCCGTGCGATTGTTTCCTCCTGCCTCCGCTCGTAACCATTGTCCCAACCGGGCTTACCTGTCATCATCCGCTCAAAATGCCTGTCCGTTCCCTCTGTAAATAACATTGTATTTTCTCCGTTTCATGGTACAAAAAAACCACCCTAACCATATGTCAAGGTGGTTTAGCGTTCGCCTACTCTATCTCGTTTTCGCTGTAAATGTCGGTCGTAAAATTCAAGTGCCTTTACCACTAAATCCTCACGTTCCTTTGGCGTACTGCCTTTGTTAAAATACTTTTCAAACCTCGCACCTTTGAGAGTAACGGTGATTTCAACGTGTTTTTCCTCCTGCAAAACCAGTTCCATGCCGTTGCGGTCGAGTTTATTTTCCTGTGCCGCTTTTTTAAGTCGCT
>CAYJIO010000179.1:0-1954 GCA_964370255.1 uncultured Azospirillaceae bacterium | reverse complement strand
ATAGTTCTTTTGTTGTAATTAGAAAGCGTTAAGATTTTTCTTGGCGCTTTTTTTTGTAGAATAAGGGTAGGTGTGTGAAATAAAAAAGACCTTTCTAAATAAGCATTGATTGAAAGTTGGAAAAATATTTGTTTACTTTTTATGAACATATGTTATTTTAAGATAAATTAAAATTATGTGTAACTTATTAAAATATTTAGTTATGAAAACTTTAAAAAGATTTATTGTTTGGATAAAAGACGTGTTTTCATTCAGTTTTTTGATGGGACTCTCAATCATTAACATGATTGTGTATCTATCTTTTCTTTGGCTTGTAGAAGCGCCTATCAGCCTAGAAGAAAATGTCTTTTTTACAATTTGGACCATGGCAACACTGTTTCTGTTTCTTTTTATTACCGTAAAATCAGTCTATATTTACTGGAGTTATGAAAGGGGAAGATAATTGTAACCTTTACTAGCAAAATGTAAGTCTCGCACTATCAATTCAAACGCCTAGAGAAATCTAGGCGTTTTTTTTGTGCAGAATAATAATGTTGTTTATAATTTCTTGATGATGCTTTTTTGTTGCTTTTGCTATTTTGTTTTTATTTGCTTCTTATTATACCATATTCGAATATCGATATTCGAATATGGTATAATAAGTGTTGACAGGATGCTTGTTTGTGATTATTATAGCAGGTAATGTTTGAGAAGTATCACAATATATGGAGAAAGAAATGACTGAAAGTATTGCAACAAAAGAGTTAAAAGTATATATGAATAATTATAACATAAATCAATTTCAGTTGTCACAAAGAGCTTTTATACCACAAGCGAGATTAAGTGAAATATTAAATAACAGAAGACGCTTCAGTCCTGAAACAGATGTTAAGCTTTGTAAAGTTTTTAATTTAAAAGATGGGCATTTTTTAATGCTTCAACAAGAACATGAAATAATACTTGCGCAAAAAAAGTATAATGATGCTCTTTCAAAAATCATTTCATTGTAAAACTTTATACTTGCCAAAATTATAAATCTGCTTTATTTTAGATAATAAAGGAGATTTCTATGAACATTGAAAAAGAAATTGAAAAAATAAATAATAGAAATAAAAAAGTTGAGGTTGATAAAGCTTGGGAAACAAGCAAGACCAGAAAACTTATAATTGCAGTTTTAACATATTTTGTTATGGTTTGTGTTATGTTTTCTTTAGGTTTGGATAGTCCTTTTATAGGTGCTATAATCCCAACGCTTGGATTTCTTCTCTCAACCGTTGGAGCAAATTTAGTAAAAGCAGTTTGGATAAATAAAATTTATAAAAAATAAAGGTTAAGATAATGGTAGAAATAGACGATAGATATAATCATAAAGCAATTGAAGCAAAATGGCAAAAAATTTGGGATGAAAATAAATCTTATAAAGTTGAGATTGATAGGTCAAAACCAAAATATTATTGCCTCGTTGAGTTTCCGTTTCCGTCTGGTGCGGGCTTGCACGTTGGGCATCCAAGGTCTTATACAGCACTAGACGTTATTGCCAGAAAAAAACGCATGCAAGGTTTTAATGTAATGTTTCCGATGGGGTTTGATAGCTTTGGCTTGCCTGCAGAAAATTATGCGATTAAAACCGGGGCGCACCCTGCTGTTTCTACAAAAGCAAATATAGACAACTATATTAAACAACTTAAAATGCTTGGTTTTTCTTTTGACTGGGATAGGTGTGTATCTACATGCGATCCAGAATATTTTAAGTGGACACAGTTAATGTTCTTAAAATTTTTAGAAAAAGGCTTGGCGTATAAAAATAAAATGGCAATTAACTGGTGCTCGTCTTGTAAAATTGGTTTGGCACTTGAAGAAGTTGTTAATGGCAAGTGTGATCGTTGTGGCGGTGAGGTTGTTCAAAAAGAAAAAACTCAGTGGATGCTTGCAATTACAAAATATGCAGACAGATTGCTTGATGATCTGGATACAG
>CAYJIO010000178.1:1632-1958 GCA_964370255.1 uncultured Azospirillaceae bacterium | reverse complement strand
TTAAAAATGTCCTTGTAATTGATATACGTTCTGTAGAAAAGTATAACGATAATCATATACCAAACGCTAAAAATATACCAAGAAGTTTGCTAATAAAAAATCCTGAAAAATACTTTAATAAAATAGATACGTATTTTATATATTGTTTTAATGGTAAAAACAGTTATAAGATATGTGAAAATTTAAGAAAAAAGGGATATAAACTTATTAATATTTTAGGTGGTTATGAAGCGTGGATATTAAATTCGTAGTTTTAGGTAAATAAATATTTACCTTTTTTATTGTTTTACTATAATATTTTTGTTATAATTAATGTGGAGGTAATA
>CAYJIO010000178.1:0-1622 GCA_964370255.1 uncultured Azospirillaceae bacterium | reverse complement strand
CAACAATTATTAGATATTATGGGTATTATTAAATTTTTTGTACAGGCTGCACAATTTGTTGTACCAGTTATATTGGTGATTTTTATAATAATTGAAGTTTTTAAAACTGTTTCTTCAGGTGATGTAGACACAAAAAAATTATCAAAAAGTATTATTACAAAAATAATTGCAGCAGTAGTTGTATTTTTGATTTTTCCAATATCTAATTTAATTTTAAGTTTATTTTCTTATGATAATGAATATATTGAATGTTATAAACAAGCGCATGTTATTATTGAAGAAAGTAATGTAGAATTAATATAAGAGTTTAAAGTATTTAAACTTTTTTTTATGATATAATTGTTTTAGGTGATTTTATGAAGAAATTTGAGTTACTTTCTCCAGCAGGTTCATTTGATAGCTTGAAAGCAGCTATTTTAGCCGGATGTGATGCTGTTTATGTAGGTGGGAAATTATTTGGAGCTAGAGCATTTTCTAATAATTTTGGTAATGATGAATTAGTGGAAGCAATTAAATATTGTCATTTATATGGAGTTAAAATATATGTTACAGTTAATACTTTAATATATGAACGTGAAGTAGATAAATTTATTAGTTATGTAACTTTTTTATATGAAAATAATGTTGATGCGTTAATTGTTCAAGACTTAGGTATGATGGATTTAATTCATAAAACATTTCCTGATTTGGAGTTACATGCCTCTACACAAATGCATATTCATAACTTAAAAGGTGTTCAATTTCTTGAAAAATATGGTTTGAAAAGAGTTGTGATTGCAAGAGAAACGAATTATGAGTTAATTAAAGAAATTAAAGAAAAAACAAACATACCATTAGAAGTATTCGTTCACGGTTCTTTATGTTTTAGTTATTCAGGACAGTGTTTTATGAGTAGTTTTATTGGGCAGCGTAGTGGGAATCGAGGTACTTGCGCGGGTACATGTAGACAAAAATATAAAACTGATAAAGAAGGATATTTGCTTAGTACTAAAGATTTATGTAGTTTAGATGATATTGGAAAATTAATTGATATTGGAGTTGATAGTTTTAAAATAGAAGGTAGAATGAAAAGTCCGGGATATGTTTATTTTGTAACTAAATTGTACCGTCAAGCAATTGATTCATATTTAAATACAGGAGTTATTAAATATGATAAGGAAGATTTATTTAATTTAAAAAAGATATTTAACCGTGAATATACCAAAGGATTTTTATTTAATGACAGTAATATAGTAAATGATTTTCGACCTAATCATTTAGGAGTTTTGTTAGGTAAAGTTGTAGAAGTTAAAGACTACACAGTTAAAATAAAATTAACAAGTGATTTGGCTATTAATGATGGGATTAGATTTATTGAAAATGATTATGGTTTAATTGTAAGCGAAATGTTTATAAATGATAAAAGTGTTAAAAACGCTAAAGTAAATGACATAGTAACTATTAAATTAAAAGAAAAAGTTTTAGGTAGTTCTAAGGTAGTTAAAACTAGTGACTATTTATTAAATAAAAAAGTTGAAAATATTTTGAAAGAAACTAAAAAAATAAAAGTTAGTATTAAGTTAAAAGTAATTGAAAACAAGCCCTTTGAACTAACTATTGATGATGGTATTAATGAAGTAGTA
>CAYJIO010000177.1:0-1977 GCA_964370255.1 uncultured Azospirillaceae bacterium | reverse complement strand
AGCACCGACCCACACAGCGAACTAAAAAGCGCCGATTGGGCATTGGAGAAAATAATTGAGTTTAACGAGCACAATGTGTCCTTTATTCTAAATGCCTCCCCTAATAAATATGGGCTAATCGACGACAATTTAGTAAATAGATTTCAGGAGATTGGAGCTCGCTTCCAAGAGCGTGTGCTTGTAGCAGATACACCAAAAGGCTGGTTGACAAAATGGTGGAAAGACGTATATAATTGTGATTAAAATGACAGTTAATGCTATAATACCGGCTACTTATAAACGTGGGGACTAGCCCCCCACAAGCAAAATTGAAGAGTGCGACAAAAAGCTCTGCTTACTGTTAGCGGAAAATAGCAAAAAAAAAAATAGTTCTTGAATGATAAGGAGTGTAACCTCGCAATATGAAAAAACCAAATATATTATTTTTATTTGCAGACGATCAACGTTTTGACACGATAAATGCAGTGAACAACCCCGATGTGATAACACCGAACCTTGATAAACTTGTAAGGCGTGGCACAACTTTTACTCATGCCCACATACCGTGTGGCACATCAGGCGCAGTTTGTATGCCGTCAAGGGCAATGCTTCATGCAGGCCGCACACTTTTCCACTTGCAGGGCGAGGGGCAACAAATCCCAAGCGCGCATGTAACCCTTGGACAGACACTTAAACAGAATGGCTACAACGCATTTTGCACAGGCAAATGGCACAACGGAACAGACTCTTTCACCAGAAGTTTTTCCGGCGGCAAAAGCGTATTTTTCGGAGGCATGTGGGACCACTGGAATGTGCCTGCTTGTGACTATAACGCACAGGGCATTTACCCGTCAAGCAAAACGTGCATTGGGGCTTTTAGCTCTAACAAAACGTGCGAAAACCACGTTGAGTACATGGAGTTTGGGCGCCACTCGACAGATATTTTTGCAGACAGAGCAGTTGATTTTTTAAATAGTTATAACTCTGACGATCCATTCTTTTTATACGTGTCTTTTATGGCGCCGCACGACCCTCGCACCATGCCACAAAAATACATAGACATGTACGACAATATAAACATAAAATTGCCGAATAATTATATGCCGGAACATTCGTTTGACTTTGGCATAAGAAACTTGCGAGACGAGGTGCTTGCACCGTACCCACGCACAGAGCAAAACACACTTCAACATATTAAAGAATACTATGCAATGATAACGCACATAGACGAAAAAGTTGGAGAAATAATGGATAAGCTTGAGCAGCGTGGCGAGCTTGAAAATACAATAGTTGTGTTTTCCGGCGATAACGGGTTAGCGCTTGGTAAGCACGGCCTATTTGGCAAGCAAAACCATTACGAGCACAGCATACGTGTGCCTTTAATTTTTGCAGGGCCAAACATACCCAAAAACGAAAAGCGCGACACTTACGTGTACCTTCTAGATATATTCCCAACACTATGTGAATTGGCAGAAATAAACACGCCAAAAAGTGTAGAAGGTATATCTATGCTTAGCGCAATTGCCGACAAAAACGTTAAGGTGCGCAAAGACCTGTTTTTTGCATATTGCGACAATATGCGCAGTGTAAAAACTGACAGCTACAAATTGATAGAATATAGAACTGAAGAATTGACAAAAACACAGCTTTTTGACATAGCAAACGACCCTGACGAGTTAAACGACATTTATACAAACGAGCACAGCGGAGAAATTGTTAAAGAGCTTAGAACTATATTGCAACGTTACCGTGTTGAATGGGAAAACACAAACCATAAAATGAGCAACACTTTTTGGGACAGATATAATTAAATGAATTTGCAATTTTATTTAATTTTGTTTTAGTACAAAATCTTCGTCAATGCCGGGGGTAAGTGCTTTTAGCATTATTACCACAATAGCTATAGATAGGAACGTACAAATTAAAATAGCCCATTTTTATCACTCCCCTCTTTAAATAGCAAACGGTCGCCTGTATCAGAATTTCTGAACAGACGAC
>CAYJIO010000176.1:1768-1998 GCA_964370255.1 uncultured Azospirillaceae bacterium | reverse complement strand
TTTAGAAATATTTGGTTTAGTTGACAAAAATGATGTTTTAGAAATAACAGGACATACTGAAATATTAGAGGATGGTAGTGTTTTAATGTATGAAATAAAATATGGTGAGGAAACAGGATATGTTTATTCAAAATATTTAGTTGATGCCAAAGAAGAAGCAGCACTTCACTATGATGAAGAAGATTCTTATCAAACTCATTTAGCTCGTACTGATTGGTTATTAGCTGGTT
>CAYJIO010000176.1:999-1758 GCA_964370255.1 uncultured Azospirillaceae bacterium | reverse complement strand
AAATAATGTTATGCCAGAATATGTAAAATCTTTATATTTACCATCAACAGTTTTATATAATTTAGATGCTTATATAACTTTAGCTAAAAAAATAGGAATAAATACATTTGTTGTTGATATAAAAGATAGTGGAGTTCCGGCTTACCCTGCTGAAGCATTTAAAACTTACTCCCCTACTAATTATGAAAAAGCTTACAACTCTTATGAAGATTACAAGTCGGCAATTAAAAAAATTAAAGATAATGGACTTTATGTTGTTGGAAGAATTTCGGTATTTAAAGATTCATATTACGCTAAGGATCATCCCGAAAATACAATTATTGACTTAGACACTAAAAAACCATTATACTATAACTCCTCTAATTGGCCATCGGCTTTTAATAGAGAAGTTTGGGAATTTAATGTTGCTTTAGCGGTTGAATCAGTAGTTGAAATAGGATTTAATGAAATTCAATTTGATTATGTTAGGTTTCCTGATGGAACAATACCAAGAGAAAAGGCTGGAGATTTAGATTTTGGAAATATGTATGATGAAGAAAAAGCTCAAGCTATTCAAAGATTTTTAATGTATGCAGCTGATGAATTACATAAAGTAGAAGCTTATGTTTCAGCAGACGTTTTCGGTGAGTCTGCACACACATATGTAACTGCTTATGGACAATATTGGCCTGCTATATCAAATGTAGTTGATGTTATAAGTGCAATGCCGTATCCCGATCATTTCTCAACTTATGAATATGGATTTAAAACTCCAGTTTG
>CAYJIO010000176.1:0-989 GCA_964370255.1 uncultured Azospirillaceae bacterium | reverse complement strand
TTACGCTTTTGATAGACAAGAAGAAACTTCTTCGCCTGCTGTTGTTAGAACTTGGATTCAAGCATATGATGCCAATAAAACACCTTATGTTTCTTATGATTCATTTATGATTGAGGAACAATTAGACGCATTATATGATGCAGGGTTGACTGGTGGATATATGCCATGGCACTCATCTGGAAGTTTATCAAGATACACAAACGTTGCTTCTGCATTAGGAAAGGATTATCAATGATAAAATTAGAGAATAATGAATACGAAGTTATAGAAAATTATAAAGATGGTTATTCCCATGAAGATTTAGAAACTAGATATACTGATTATTTTACTGACTATGATTATATATTAGGAGATTGGTCTTATGGTAAATTAAGATTAAAAGGATTTTGTGATTCAAAAAACAAATCATTCAATGAGATAAATGATTATTCTAAAATTAAGGATTATATAAAGGAAAATTGCGCTTATGAATGTAAATACTTTATACTAAAAAAAATATAATGTTTACAAATGATTTTTTAAAACAATGTGATCAAAGTAATATATTTTTAGGTTTAAGAAAAATTTCTTCAACAAACCATAGTTATATAACAAAAAATTGTATTTTAATTTTAATTTCTAATGAAATTCATGAAGTTGATACAGGAATTAAAATATTTGATTATTCACAAATTATATATATGGAACCAATAACTAATTATTTTAAAAATAAAAATAAATATCGTTTTTTACATGATGAACATGGTAATATGTATTTGGACGTTGATAGTAGTGAACTGGTGTTTTATCAGCAGTATAAAGAAAAGTTGTATGATGATATATTAAGCAAAAAAGATAACTTTATTATGAATCAAAAGGATAAAGTTTATTTAAATTATTTACATATGAGGAAAAATATCTAATGATATTTTTTTTATTAAAAATATGGTATACTAATATAAGGTGATATTATGGAAAATATTTATGAGTCTTTTATAAAGAATTTAAGA
>CAYJIO010000175.1:0-2003 GCA_964370255.1 uncultured Azospirillaceae bacterium | reverse complement strand
AACGGTAATCCAACAACAGGAATCGCTGTGGGCGATCTTGGAAACAAGGACTTCTACGCAAACTGGGAAGCAACGGTAACGTACGACCAGAACAACGGAGCAATTCCTGCGGTAACAGCGGCGAAGACAGAAGCGTTGGGCGCAACAAACGTTGCAAGCCACACAGTACTGGGCATCGGCACAGATACGGTTGCAGAACCGACAGGCAAGACATTTGTTGGTTGGAACACGGTAGCAGATGGCACAGGCGACTGGTACTATGCAAACGAAACACTCACCGTCACAGAAAACGAAGTGCTCTTCGCAATCTACGACGAACTGGATGTAGATAAAGCAGAAGACGTAGTGGGCTTAAATGTTCCCGTAGGTACAGCGGTTGAATACACAATCACGCTGACAAACGGAGCAACGGCACTCGAAGACGTAGACGTTGAAGACAACATGTTCACGGACACAGCGGCAGCACCCCTTGCACTCGATATCAAAATCAACGGTGCAGATGCGACAGCGGCTGACTACACAAAGACATACGTAGCAGGAAACGAAGGTAGCTTCTATCTGACATTCGCGAACGTGGCACCTGATGCTGAAATAACAATCACTTACAGCTACATGGTAACGGGCGAAGAGACAGACGGCGAAGTTACTAATGAAGTACTCGCAATCACAAGAGACATCCCGCTGGGTGGAGAAGAGATCGTAATACCGGTAGCATACTCCATCACATACCACAACGTGGTGGGTGCGACAAACAATAACCCGACAAGCTACACGGCGGCTGACTTAGCACTTACGCTGGAAGACGCAAGCAAAGCAAACATGCAGTTTGCAGGTTGGACTGTAGGTAGCGTGGCAGGCGGTGATGCTACAACAGGAATCGCTGTGGGCGATCTTGGAAACAAGGACTTCTACGCAAACTGGGAAGCAACGGTAACGTACGACCAGAACAACGGAGCAATTCCTGCGGTAACAGCGGCGAAGACAGAAGCGTTGGGCGCAACAAACGTTGCAAGCCACACAGTACTGGGCATCGGCACAGATACGGTTGCAGAACCGACAGGCAAGACATTTGTTGGTTGGAACACGGTAGCAGATGGCACAGGCGACTGGTACTATGCAAACGAAACACTCACCGTCACAGAAAACGAAGTGCTCTTCGCAATCTACGACGAACTGGATGTAGATAAAGCAGAAGACGTAGTGGGCTTAAATGTTCCCGTAGGTACAGCGGTTGAATACACAATCACGCTGACAAACGGAGCAACGGCACTCGAAGACGTAGACGTTGAAGACAACATGTTCACGGACACAGCGGCAGCACCCCTTGCACTCGATATCAAAATCAACGGTGCAGATGCGACAGCGGCTGACTACACAAAGACATACGTAGCAGGAAACGAAGGTAGCTTCTATCTGACATTCGCGAACGTGGCACCTGATGCTGAAATAACAATCACTTACAGCTACATGGTAACGGGCGCAGAGACAGACGGCGAAGTTACTAACACTGTAAACGTAGAAACAGGAAGAGACATTGAACTGGGTGGAGAAGAGGTCGTAATACCTGTACTGTACACAATCAATTATCTTGATGGCTTGACAGCGGCAGATGCAACACCGATTCCCGCTGACGAAACAAGCGTGGTAAACGCTAACTACACAATAGCGAATGTAGCACCCACAGCTGCGGGTTACATATTCGTAGGATGGGAACTCACAACGGATGATGATGCCGCACAGACTTTGGTAGCTCCCGGTGGAGCAATCAACTTAGACGGCAACGAGACACTGGAAGCTGTTTGGCTGAGAGTGGCTAAGAACGTAACGACGACAGGCGAAGTTATACAGGGTGAAGATTCTATCGGTTACCAACTGAGAGTTAGAAACATCTCGAATGGTGCGATAGCAGAAAACATCACACTGACAGACACAATGTTCAACACGGCATACATGTCGGCAGACAGAGCAAACTTCACGGTAGAAATCGGCGGAGTAGTAATTAA
>CAYJIO010000174.1:0-2013 GCA_964370255.1 uncultured Azospirillaceae bacterium | reverse complement strand
ACACAGCCGCAACAACCTTTTTTACCACCACATAAATAACGCCGCCCACAACTAAGAGAATAATAACACTAGTAATGGTAAGCATCAAAGTGATTTCATTGGAAGTAATATAAAAATCGCTTTCGTCGGTTTCAATACCCATAATCCACTTAGTACCGGGAAGCTCGGCAAAATGCGTGACTTTATTGATACCTTCCCACTCATAACGTGTTATGCCATTTCTTTCTGCCAAAATAGTACGCACGTACTCATATATGGAGTTATCCTTGCCAATAAGTTCTGGGAAGGATCTTTCCATGAGCATCACGCCCTTATCATCTAGCAAAAATAAACTAGTAGTAGGCATAAGTTTAACATCTCTAATAGTATCATTAGAGACAGCAGCAAGGTCTACTACCAAGAGTAATACCCCATCTACACCGGCATCAGTATTATCATCGGTGATTCCGGCAGCTACCATGGCGCTCATATTTCCCGTACCTCGAGACTGTTGCGCCACAACCATATCCTTACCCTTCAAGGCAGATTGTACACTTTCAAAATTTTTATACTCTGTGTCTATACGGCTTGGCGTGGAATGCGCCACAGCTTTACCATTTTTATCAATAATAACAGCAGCAGAAATATCAGGAAATTTTTCTACAATGCTTTCTAAGTAGTCATTATTTTCTGCCTGTAATGCTTTGAATTCTGGGGAATCATTCATAGAATCGCCCAGTTCATTGGCCATATAAGCAATTTTTTCTATATTGGTAACACTACTGCTCATCTTTCCCAAAGACACAGCTGTTTGAATAATATTATCAATTTCTGAAGCTTGCTTTTTAGCAAACTCAAAAAGCTGTACATCGGTGAGATCATACACACCGTCGGAGGCTAGCTTTGAACTTATCACAGTCAAAGTTGTGGTTCCAAGAACTACGGGAATAAGCGTAAAAAGCAACACCTTCCCTAACAGCTTAAATTTCATAAAAAATCTCCTTTTTTCTCGTCGTACTTTCTGGGCAAGGCAAAGCATGAGCTAATCATGCAGGGGCAAAAACACCCTGACACGCTCACAATATGTGACGCGTACTACATACTATCGGGTGTAGTTGCCATACATTTAGGCATAGTTCAAGAAATTTTTCTCATAATTCAAAATGTTGCACTTTAAAAGACTTTTTGTTTTTACTCATACATTAGCTTAAAATTTGTGGTAAAAAAAGCACAAAAGACGGAAAGCACAAAAGTAAAAGCAAACAAAGTACATAGGCTGGTAAAAAAAATGTGGCTCCTTTAAATACGTCCACTAGGGGCACACGTTGATCTACCTCCTTTGCCGAAAGATTAGATACAATATAGGCTGCGATACCCACTGGTGGCGTCATAGCACCAAGACTGGTCACCACTATAAGTACAATGCTAAACCATAACGGATCCCATTGCATGGCTTGTGCTAAAGGAAAAAATATGGGCAAAGCAATAACCAAAAGAGCAAGAGCATCCATCACCATACCCCCCAATACAAAAACACACAAAATCAAGCATAAAATAAGTGGTTCAGGTAAGGAAAGATTCATAAGCCCTGTGGCTAAAGTAAAGGGAAGTCGAGTCAAGGTTAAAAACTTGCCAAAAATGGACGCCCCAGCCAATAAAAAGAGCAACATGGATGAAATAGTTAAACTTTCTTCTAAGGCTTTCTTAAAACCTTGAAAAGATAATTTTCTTCGAGCGCAGCCCAAAACTAAGGCTGCTAAAGCCCCTGCTGCGCCTGCTTCAGTGGGCGTAAACAAACCAAAGCCTAAGCACAGTACCACTAGAGTAAAAAGCAAAAGCCCTTCCACCGCACCACCAAGATGGGCTATGCGCTGGGTAAAACTTTTTTTGGGTGAAGTGGGCGCCCAGTGACTGTGTCTGTGTAAAATCACAACCACCGTTAACATAAAGAGAGCTAAAAGCACTATACCGGGCACAAGCCCCCCTAAAAAAAGCTCTTCAATAGATTGTGTTGTTTGTACTCCCACCACAATA
>CAYJIO010000173.1:0-2032 GCA_964370255.1 uncultured Azospirillaceae bacterium | reverse complement strand
AATTGAGGTGCAAATAACTCAAGAGTCTCGTCAAGAAAAAGGTGCAAAAGTTACTCCAAAGTTGCAATTTGTTGGCTCTTGTTTGGTATATTCTCCGTTTAAGGCTGGGATTGAGGTTTCTCAAAAAATTGCTAATAATAAAGAAGTTGAAGCAAAAAAAGTTTTGGTTGAAAAAGAAATTAAAGAAGGCGAAGGCTTTATTTTAAGAACAGCTATTGCAAATGCTGATGAAGAAGAGATTTTGGCCGAGATTGAATATTTAAGACAGTCATACGTTGAAACACAAGAAAAAATTAAGACAACAAAAAAACCAGCTTTGGTTAAGGTAAAAGATAATTCTTTGTTTGAATATGTGTCTAGATATCAAGAAACGTTAGAAAGAATCGTTACAAATGTTAGAAAGCTTGAAGAAACCTTTGAAGTTGAGATTGCAAAAGAACCATTTAAGGAATATGGAATTGAAGATGCAATTGAAGAAGCCTTGTTGCCTTATGCAAAATTGCCTTCTGGTGGAATGGTTCATTTTGAAGAAACAAAAGCTTGTGTTGCAATAGATGTTGACACTCATGAAGACAACGGGTTGGGCTCAATTTCTTCTATTAATATGGAAGCTGCAAAAGAAATTGCAAAGCAGGTAAGACTTAGAAATTTAAGCGGAAAAATAGTTATAGACTTTGCAGGACAATCTGAGTATAGATACTTAAAGTCTGTTATTCAATCTTTGCAAAAAGAGTTGCGCTTGGATTGGAATAGAACATTTGGTCTTAACTTAAGCCAAATTGGCTTGGTTGAGTTTGTGCGTCAAAGAAAAAGAGCATCTCTTAAAGATAGCTTGAAAAAATAATTATGCTTTTTGGGGTGGCTTTTATAGCCACCCTTTTTTGTTTGTTGAAAATATAAAAAAAGTTTATCAAAAATACTTGCAAAATAAAAATAGGGTGTTAACATTTTTTTTCGTAACAAATATTTTTATAAGGATAATAAAAAATGGCTACAGGCATTGTAAAATGGTTTAATGGCAAAAAGGGGTATGGATTTATTACTCCTGAAGATGGTTCAGCAGACGTTTTTGTTCACATTACTGCGGTTAAGGCTGCGGGGATTAGGTATTTGAATGAAAATGACAAAGTATCTTATGAACTTATGGAAGAAAAAGGCAAAATGACAGCCGGAAACCTTCAGAAGGTTTCAGAATAGACTACTTTCCGATTAGATCTCTTTGCTTTTTATAAGTTTTAAATCTAAGCGTAAAATGGCCTATAATAAACGTCACTAGTATTGGTGGCGTTTTTTTTGCTTATAATTATATTTTTCTTGCTTATAATAAAATATCTGATTATTCTTAAATATTATAAGGAGAAAAAATATGTTAAGAGAAAAACTAACTTCTGAGTTAAAAAATGCAATGCTTGCAAAAGATGCAAAAAGAACCGCTGCAATTAGACTTATTGTTGCCGGCATGAAAGAAAAAGACGTTGTTGCACGCGGAAATGGCAATAAAGAAGCAAGTGAGGCTGATTTGATGAGCATGATGCAAACAATGATAAAACAAAGAAAAGACAGCATTAAAATGTATCAAGACGGTGGCAGGCCAGAACTGGCTCAAAAAGAGCAAGATGAGATAGACGTTATTGAAACTTTTTTGCCAAAACAAATGGGAGAAGCTGAGGTAGAGGCAGCAATAAAAAGCGTTATGGCAGAGATTGGCGCAAGCTCAATTAAAGATATGGGCAAAGTTATGGCTGGCTTAAAAGAAAAATATGCTGGATCAATGGACTTTGGGGCAGCTTCTGCAAAAATTAAAGCCTTGTTGCAATAGAATCGGCAAAATAAAAATATATTTATTGAAAATCAATTGGTTAATGCGATTTTTCTTGCAATTTGAAAATTGGTTATGTTATACATGATATGTATTTAATATTTTAATTTATAAAGGATAAAAAAATGGCTCGTGTAACAGTTGAAGACTGTGTAGATAAAATTCCAAATAGGTATGAATTGTTAATGGTTGCAGCGCAACGTGCAAAAGATA
>CAYJIO010000172.1:1095-2052 GCA_964370255.1 uncultured Azospirillaceae bacterium | reverse complement strand
GAATATATCCCCAGTTTCAACTCACTTTCGCTCATTTCACCGAGCGCACTTTCAAATCCGGCCGGAAAATCGAGTACCACGGTCCTGCCCGCCCAAGAAATCTCAGGTATTCCTGCCTGAGTTATCTCATCGGAAAATGCCGGTGTTGTGAGCCCGCCATCCGAGTATTTCGGCCCAGAAAACACGAGATCTACGAGTGTTTCGATCGAATCCCTTTCCTCCTGCTCTACCGCTCGCGTCACCTGTTTTAGCGAGTCATCTATTCCGGGCAAATACACCGTCTCATAATCTCCTATCATGCCATCGCAATCCTCCTGTTGTAAGGAAAAATAGTAATTTGGCTGTTGAATGAGCAGATAATCTATTCGAGGCACAATGGATTTCAGCGACAAAAACGCAGCAGAAAACTCGTCGCTCATTTCACTGAAATTTATGTAGTTTTTGTATGCAGCGCTTTCAAACCCGGCATAGTACGACGAAAATGCCGCATTATGATTCGTTGAAATGTTGCGCACCGCGTCTAAATTATATGGATTTCTGGTTTTTCCTACATACTTTGACCCCGCCGCCATTTCAGAGAAAACGGTTTGTACAAAATCCCCATCTTTGACATATACTTCTCGAACTTCGCACATGAGCAAAGACCTGTCTGTATCATAAAAATACAATGGAAGTTTAATAAAAATGCCGCGCTCGTCCGAAGATCGCAACAGGTATTCGTTGTACAGAGCGTTTGGATCCTGACTCTGGGGCACCGCACCCACGGGCAATGAATCCACAGTAATGGCATTTCCGTTTATAAACAAAACTACGTATTCAATTGAAGAGTAGTCTGCAAGCGTCGTCGCCATCCCCACTGCGAGTACAAAAGAAGCCTCTTGTCCTATGCTATGTTCAGCACTGACATACACATTTGCAACATTGCGAGAAATTTCAACTTTATCGAGATACAATCCA
>CAYJIO010000172.1:0-1051 GCA_964370255.1 uncultured Azospirillaceae bacterium | reverse complement strand
CCGCTTTCGAAATAAATGCTGGCAACCTCGGAGACAAGCAAACCGTTCTGTGCATTTGGATAATAAAGAGACGCCTCAATCGTATCATTTTGTGAATACTCGGGAGAATAGTCGGGCAGAAGGGTTGCGCTCGGCTGGTGTGCCGTCTCCGTCATGACACTGCACCCGCCCATGAAAGTGACACATACAATCAGCGATAAAATTCTTTTCATGTTATCCACCATTACGACAAAAACAGGCGTTCAAAGTCCGAGTAGTGGAGCTTGTAAATGTAGTTTTCTTTGACAAGCCGAACGGGGATATTTACAAACTCCTGTAATTCCAACCCATGCAATCTTTTTTGATAATCGATCATCACAACCGCGCTCTCGCTATCTCCCGAAATAACGACATCTCTGACTCGCGAATTTTCCACCGTTGTGCTCCGCTCCGAAAGCAAACGTTCAAATTCCGTTTCTTCCGGCCTTTCGCCCATCTGCGTATTCCCACTTGCAATAAAATCATACAGTTTTGAATGTTCTTGTCCTATTGTGTATTCAAAAACGAGTTCCATCGTCTTTTGTGCATCTAACACTACGTCTTCGTTTCTTGCTAGCGGTTCAAGCACGCCTATTCCCTCAAACCCCATGTCCTCGGCGGGCACACGCTGCCCTCCACCCGTACCTTGTGTGTCTATGAGAATTTGCACCCTCGAAAAACCGGAGAGCTCGACAAGAGTGTTTACGATTGAATACACGGCAAGCTCCATTGTTTCCTCTCCCGACTCAAGAAAGTGTTCCGAGAGCGTCACGGTAAGAAGATCTTCATCTTCCTCTATCATCACGACGCTCGTTTCACCGTGAATTAGCGATTGAACTCCCCACTCCTCTGACTCTGTGCCTTCTATAAGCTCGAACAACACCTCTTCCTCTATACTCTGATTCGCGGAAACGTTTATGGTGCGTGGTTCGGGGACGAGAAGCGGCTCACTTCTACTTCCAAAATATAGCGTCACGACGCTCTGCCCCGTAGTCTCGACTATGGGCAGGGGGTTTATGTCCGGCGCCGTGTC
>CAYJIO010000171.1:0-2053 GCA_964370255.1 uncultured Azospirillaceae bacterium | reverse complement strand
TTAAGCTGTCCAAGCTCTCCGTCATGAATAACCACATTATCACGCAATAGTCTAACTTTTGCACCGCGTTTAACAAAGCCTTCAGTAACCATACAGCCACCAACTTTGCCAACACCAGTAATATTAAACACTTTTCTAATCTCTGCATAACCAATGATTTTTTCTTTTTCTTCAGGAGAAAGCATTCCTTCTAAAGCTTTTTTAACATCATCAGCCACATCATAAATGATAGAATAATATTTAATGTCTACATCTTCACGCTTTGCAAAATCTCTTGCTTGTGGAGTTGCACGAACATTAAAGCCAATAATAAATGCAGAAGATGCTTTTGCCAAAGAAATATCAGACTCAGATATTCCGCCAACAGCAGAGTGCAAAATTTGGACGCCAACTTCATCATTTGCAAGTTTTTTAAGCGTTCCCTCAATTGCCTCCAATGAGCCCTGAACGTCTGCTTTAATAATAACAGGCAAGTTTTTAATTTCACCAGTTTTAATTTTATCAAGCATTTGTTCCATAGCAGTTTTTGCAGATTTTACAATTTTTGCTTCTTTTTCTTTGCGGATTCTATAATTAGTAACTTCTTTTGCTTTATTTTCATCAGCCACCACAATAAAGTCATCACCAGCAGATGGAGTCCCTTGCAAACCTAATATTTCTGCAGGTTGTGCGGGCAGGGCGCTTGTTAGTTTTTGTGCGGTTGAATTAAACATAGCTCTAACTCTTCCCCATTCTTTGCCAGCGATTACAATATCACCAATCTTCAATGTTCCTTTTCCAACCAAAACAGTAGCCACAGATCCTCTGCCTTTTTCCATCTTAGCTTCGACAACTGTTCCCTCTGCCATTCTGTTTGGATTTGCTTTCAAATCAAGCATTTCTGCTTGTAACAATATTGCATCAACAAGTCCTGCAATATTTATACGTTGTTTTGCAGAGACCTCAGCACATAAGCACTCTCCACCCATTTCTTCAACACCAATGCCGTGTTGTAATAAATCAGTCTTAACACGCATTGCATCAGCCCCAGGAAGGTCAATTTTATTAATTGCCACAACAATTGGCACTTCTGCTGCTTGTGCGTGTCTAATTGCCTCCACAGTCTGAGGCATAATGCCGTCATTTGCAGCAACCACAAGCACAACAATATCCGTAACCTTAGCACCACGCGCACGCATCTGAGAAAATGCTTCGTGCCCAGGAGTATCAATAAAAGTAATTTTTTTGCCACCTTCAACAGTAATTTGATATGCACCAATATGTTGAGTGATACCGCCAGCTTCTCTTGCTACAACGTTTGTTTCACGCAATGCGTCTAATAAAGATGTTTTACCATGGTCAACGTGCCCCATAACAGTCACAACCGGAGGGCGAGAAACCAAATCTTTTTCTTTATCTTCTGCAATTTCAATACCCAACTCAACATCACTATCTGCAACACGGCGAAACTTGTGACCAAATTCTTCAACCACAATTTGTGCAGTATCTGCATCAATTGGTTGATTGATTGTTGCCATAACCCCCAAGCTCATAAGTTTCTTAATCACATCAGAAGACTTTTCTGCCATACGGTTTGCAAGCTCCTGAACCGTAATCACCTCTGGTATTGTAACATCTTTAATAACTTTTTCTTGTGGCATTTGAGTGCTCACAGGTTTTGGTTGTTTTTTCTTATAACGTTTTCTGTAATTACTTGTTCCAGTATCATAGTCATCATCATCAGAAGACACATTATTAACATTAAATTTATTATTACGTCTTTGAGGTTCAAAGCTTCTTTTTTCTACTTTTTTTGTTCTATCAAATTTGTCTACTTCTTCAGCCTTTTTTTCTTTTGGTTTTGGTGTTCCAAAAGATTTTTCTTCTTTTGGTTGTTGTTTATCTTCAACAACAGCATCTTCTTCAACGCGTTCTTGAGTTGCTGCTTTCTTAAGCTCTTCTAGAGCTTTTTCTTGCTCACGTTCTTTTTGACGCAGCTCTTCTTCAACGCGTTTTTTCTCTTCAAACTCTTTTGCCTCTGCAATAAGTTTTAATTTTGCAGCGGTTGCTTCAT
>CAYJIO010000170.1:0-2080 GCA_964370255.1 uncultured Azospirillaceae bacterium | reverse complement strand
GTTCTGTTCATGTTGATTGTAACGTTAGAGAGAGTTGAGTTGTTGCCCATTAAAACGCAAGTTATTTTAGAATTGGCAAGATCAGTTCCGCCGTCTTGTGTCATTGTAAAGTTTAGGGATATGTTTTCATCAATTGCTGTGATGTTTTTGCCGTCTGCAACTTCTAAGAACTCATCTCTTTTGAAGGTTAATGACTGGGTTATCATAATGTTTTTGGAGTTTTTGTCTTCAATTGCTTGTTTTAGCTCTTCAACAGATGAGACTTTTGTGAATTCTAAGGCCTCGTTATTTGAAATTATTGCCTCTGTTGCAATAACTTTTGCTTGTTCTAAAAAGTTTATGGCAGAATCTATGCCTTCTTGTGCGGTTTTTACGGTTTGAATAGATTGAGACATTGCATCTAATAAGGAGCTTAAGTCATTTGCTCTGCTGTTTAAGTTTGTTGCGGTGTAATATGATGCGGCGTTATCCATAGCAGAATTAACCTTAAGCCCGGTTGAAAGGCGTAAGGTGAACATGTCTTGCAATTCTTGTGTTTCTTGCAAGGCTAATAAAGTTGTTTTCATTGAAGAAGATAGATTAATTTGCTCCATACCTCTCCTTTTTTAATAATTCTTTTTCCATTCTACTCTTTTTTATGGTTTTTGTTAAGCCTCTTTGTAGAGACCTTTCCAACTTTAGCATAAAATGAAATCTCTAATTTTTTGTTAAAAACCCAAAAAAAAACTTGTAAAGCTTGATTTTTTTATTATATTGGCAGCAAATATAATGAATAAAGATCGGAGTATGAGATGAACGCAAATATTATATTACCACCAGACTATAAGCCTAATAAGAAAGAAGAATATATGAATGAAATGCAGGTTGAGTATTTTAGGCAAAAATTATTATCTTGGAAAAAATCTTTAATAAATCAAGCGACAGAAACAGTAGCAGACCTTAGAGAAGGTGGACTTAATCAGCCAGATGAGCTAGATAGAGCCGCTCTTGAATCTGGAAAGTCATTAGAACTTAGAACAAGAGATAGAGCAAGAAAACTTATATCAAAAATAGATAGCGCTTTGCTTAGAATTGAATATGGTGAATATGGTTATTGTGAAGAAACTGGTGAGCCAATTGGAATAGACAGGCTTGAGGCAAGACCCGTTGCAACACTTTCAATAGAAGCGCAAGAAAAACACGAAAGATTAGAAAAGACTTATGATGATGACGCCTAAAGATTATGTTTTGGCGTCTCGTTCTATTCATCGGTTGGAGCTTTTAAAAACAATTGGTTATGAGCCAGTTGAAGTATGTGGTGCAGATATTGATGAAACTCCTTTTAAGGGCGAGAAACCAACAGAATATGTTAAACGCATGGCGCTTGAAAAAGCATTGAAGGTGGCATCTGAAAAAAAAGGCAAAATTATTGTTGCATCAGATACTATTATTGTTATGGGCAGACGCATTATTCAAAAATCTAATAATGCTTTTGAGCAAACAAAAGTTATGCAAATGCTCTCTGGCAAAACAAACAAAGTGTTAACTGCTGTTTGTGTGGTTGATAAGACTGGCAAAACCCGTATAAGGGTTTCTGAAACAAAAGTTTATATGAAAAGAATGTCTTATCAAGAAATTAAAGACTATGTTGCCTCAAATGAATGGGTTGGTTGCTGTGGTTATACTGTTGAAGGTAGATTGCAAGGGTATATTAAAAAAATTGTAGGGTCTTATTCTTCTGTTGTTGGAATTGACTTATATATAACAAAACAACTTTTAGATGGAGTATTATAAAATGAGTATAGATTTGATATTATATGAACAAAAAGGTAGTCAAACAAAAATTGCTTTGCTTGAGGCAGGAGAGCTTAAAGAAATTGAAATCATCGATGAGAAAAAACCAACAGAAGGCAATATCTACGTTGGCAAAATTGTAGAAAAGCTTGCACTTGCAAATGATAATATTGGTTTTTTGGTAGACATTGGTTATGACAAGCCTGCTTTTATGAACGCAAATGAGGAAGACGGATATACAGAAGGGCAAACAATTGAGGTGCAAATAACTCAAGAGTCTCGTCAAGAAAAAGGTGCAAAAGTTACT
>CAYJIO010000169.1:0-2084 GCA_964370255.1 uncultured Azospirillaceae bacterium | reverse complement strand
CTTGGATTTTTTCGACTACGACTTTTGAACCTTTTAAATGACATGAGCTGCCTATGCATACTTTTATTTTCATAATGTTCTCCTCATATTTGACATTGTTAATATTTTAACATACTTTTGTTTTTATGTAAAGTGTCATTAACATGTTTAATACTATGAGACTGATTTTTGTTAGTTAGCTACAAAAAATTAAATTAATTCATTAAATTTTAGGTTTGAAAATACAAAAAAAGGATAGTGCAAACCACCCGTTTGACGGGTGGTTATGATTGGAAATTTTACTAATATTTTTTATATAGATTAATTATTCTGTCTGCATTTCTGTGTGCAATAACAAATGTTGTTTTGTGTTTCATCAATTTTTGCATTGAGCTTTGAATATCAAGTTCGGTTAAAGAGTCTACATCAGAAGTAGATTCATCTAAATGCAAAATTTTAGCATCTAAAAGCATTACCCTTGCTATGGTAAGTCCAGCTGAAATATTCACACTAAAGCGATTATCTACCATAATCAGCAAGATACCGTCAATCTGCAGGGTTAATTTGCTTGTGCACCTCGCTTACTGTTTGTAGTAGCTGTTCAAGTCCCTTTGCAGGTAGATATTGTGCTTGCACGGGAATAATAACGCTATCCGCACAAGCAAGAGCATTGACGGTTAGCATTATTTGTCAGCATTTTCGCCTAATTCCCTATACTCTGCGCACTCTCCAGCATATTTTCGATGGAGATTACCATAATGCTTGAAAACCCTTATAGTTACTAGCTTTTTTAATGGTCAAATTTAGTGTGACACCATTTTTACACCATTATCTTAATATTTGCCATCGCTTGCTCTTTTGACTCGTCAGAAGCGTGCGTATAGATGTTTAATGTGGTTTCGATATTTGCGTGTCCTAATAGCTTTTGTATCACTTTGTCAGGCACACCTTGCTCATAGCATCTGGTTGTAAATGTGTGACGAAAAGTGTGGCAAGTGAAGTGTTTGAACTTCTTAGGCTCTCGGTTTTCTTCTGTCGCAAGCTCATTTTCATAGACATTGATTTTTTGAACGATACCACGAATTGCTTCATTTAATATTCCGATTTTTAAAGGTTGCCCTTTTGTTCCAACAAATACTAAATCCTCAAAACCTTCTCGTGGTTTCCATAAACCCTTGTTTCTAAATTTTGCTCTGACTTTATGTGTTTTTTGTAACATGAGCAACGAATACAATTCATCTCCCATTGGAAGTTTTCTAGTGGTTGTGATACCTTTTCGTATCGCTCCGGCAGAACAGCCGATATCGCCTTTGTTGCCTCTCTGCCTGCAAAATCGTTATCCAAATGAAAAACAACCCGTGTTACCGAGTTGTTTTCTTGCAAATATTTTTCGAGTGCTTTTGGGATTTTACTCTTATGAATGTCTCGTTGCGGCTGATAAATTCCGGCAAGCGATAGCAGGTTTTGCCCTCGCCAGTCCTCACCGCCGAGCTTTAGCAGGGTGGCATAGGACAGTAAATCTATCGCACTTTCAAACAGATGAACATCGTCATAAAGATTGCCTATCATCCGAAAAGAGTAGTGCTTGTCGCTACCGGAGGCATCACCGATGTATCGCTTCTCGCCGGTCCCACGGTAGGACGCATAGCGTGGTTTGTCTCTTTCATCAAGCCCTAAAAACACAGCATTGTGCATCGGCAGGCTTTCAAAAACATATCCTTTGTCGATACAGTGGTTGATAATTTCAAGGTCGATACCACGTCCGAAAAGATATTCTATAACCCTGTCGTTGTTGACATTCTGCCGTGGCAAGAGCAACCTTGTCTGCTTTGGCGGTGGCGAAATGTTGTTGGTACTCACGGAAATATTACCGCCGACAAGCTGTTCCACCGCCTCAATAAACGATAGACCTTTAACTTTTATGAGGTAATCAAGTGCGGTTCGACCGCCGATACCTCTCGACCACCACATCCATTTACCGTTAGAAATCTTTAAGCTATCATGTGTTTTTGTGGTGTAGACCTCACCTGAATAGTGGACGAGTTCCTGTGGCTCGTGGCTTTGCAGATAGCTGAAAAGGTCAATCTGCTTTGCCTGTGCGATGG
>CAYJIO010000168.1:1001-2121 GCA_964370255.1 uncultured Azospirillaceae bacterium | reverse complement strand
TAATAAACATGCTCTTTTGTCTGCTGGGTAACCATGAGATGACCCAAAAACAGGTTGCAGACGAGCTCGGTATATCTCAAAGCTACATTAGCAGACTCGAAAAGCGCATAATAAAGAGATTAAAAAGGGATATCAGCAGGGTAAGCGAGG
This sequence comes from uncultured Azospirillaceae bacterium, assembly GCA_964370255.1. Lineage (GTDB taxonomy): Bacteria > Pseudomonadota > Alphaproteobacteria > RF32 > CAG-239 > JAWXUC01. Next base: position 1,971 of record CAYJIO010000168.1, on the reverse strand, counting down.
TGTAGATTTATCTGAAATATGTCACCGGATCTATAAACTCTCCGTTCTCGCTAAACTCAAAGTGCAGATGGGGTCCATCGTTGCTTTCAAATGCCGGTGTACCCGATTTGCCCACTTCGTCTCCGGCGTTAATCTTATCGTCTTTATTGCAGGTGATTTCGCTGAGACCCGCATAAAGGGTAACTCTGTCCGAACTGTGAGCAATCACCACGACATTTCCGCGAGTTTCGTCGTAGTAGGCATCTTGAACAGTACCCGACAGCGCCGCCATGACCGTGCTTCCTTGATCTGCCGCAATGTCTATACCGTTGTGCGTCATCCACATGTTAAGCGTTGAATTGTGGACAAGTTCATCTCCCGAAAATGCTCTTATAATCTCACCTTCCAGTGGCATTGTCAACGTAAGCTCTGATTGAGTTGCGGGTTTTGGTGTGGCTGTGGGAGTGGGAGAGGGCGAAGGTGTTGGTGAGACGGTAGGAGTTGGACTTGGTGTCACAGTGGAAGTGACGGTGGGCAGAGGTGTTGGCGTTGATTTTAGAGTCTCTTCTAAATTGGGAGCTTCCTGATTTTGAACGTCGACTCCCTGGTGTTCCGACACATCGCTTTGCAATGCGAGTAACGCAGCCGTACCCACGGCCGCAATGCACGCCACGAGCGCGAAATAGAACCCATACTTCTTAAAGAAATTGCGTACTTTTGTCCTTGTATGATCAGACACTTTGCCTCCATATAACGGGTGTATTCTATGTTGCTACGCCCCGTGTCCGCAGTTTTTGGAATGCGGAATCCAGTTTGGCAGTAATCGTTCTGCATTTATATTATGCGTATCTGTAAAAAAATTTATACAGTTGATAATATTACAAATTTAATATTCTTTTTAACGACCACCACTGTCCTAAATTCGACAAAAAAGAATAATTATTTATTTTATTTATTTTTACCGTTCGGTGATTAGGATATCCCGTTAAAA
>CAYJIO010000168.1:0-991 GCA_964370255.1 uncultured Azospirillaceae bacterium | reverse complement strand
AAAAAATGCCAAATAATGGCGATTTTTAAAGGAAAGATTATTAAGTTTGAATTAACATTGAACAATAAATGAATAAATTGTTAATAAATATTAGTTTGGATTGACAGTACTGCCAACTCATGGTTATAATGCTCAAGAATTGTGGAGCAGAAAAATTCTTTTGTTTTCTGTAACCGCCAATATAACCCGCGACGAAAAAAATAAAATCGCGCGGAAGAAAAAGGAGATAGGTTTGGTAGAGATGACTAAAAACGTATCGAGTAAGGAAAGAGGTTTACACCTCGGACGAACAAAGACGTTTGCACTGGCGGCGAGTCTGATATTTGCATTTTCAGCATTCGCATTCCCCGTTGCAAGAGAGGTGTCTGCCGAAGAAGTGGATAAGTCCAAAGAGGATGAACGTGTAGAAGAACAGGAGCAGGAAAGCCAAAACGTATTTGCCGTACACGAGATGACGGATGAACACAAGGATTTAATCATCAGAAGCGTCATTAGCGAGGAAGAGGAACTTCGCTTGGCGAAGATGGTATACGGTGAGGACAGACAAAATTCACTCATGGAGCGCTCAGCAACGATTTGGTGTGCATTTAACAGGGCAGACGCATGGGAAAAATCCATCTCAAGCGTAGTGGTTACAAATCAATTTCACGGATATTTTCCGAGTCAAAAAAGTCCCGAATGGGCGGTGGAGCTTGTGCGCGATGTTGCGCTGAGATACGGGCTTGAAGGGCTGGGCTATGAGGATGTTGGCAGGACACTCCCGTCCGACTATCTGTATTTTTCGGGCTCGGGCGGTTCAAACCGGTTTAGAAGCACGTATTCCTCAAAAAGCTACTGGGATTGGGATGCGGTCGACCCGTACGACGGAGAGTACGACATGATGGATTATTTGGAATAAAGATCATTTCCCCATAATCTGATGAGATTTTAAACAGTCTTATAAGTATCTAATACGAAAAGCGTGTTGAAAAACACGCTTTTTTATTTGTCA
>CAYJIO010000167.1:0-2126 GCA_964370255.1 uncultured Azospirillaceae bacterium | reverse complement strand
CCCCCGGAGGCAGAAACTATTTGTTTGATCTTGCGCACGGCTTTGCAGATACACTTATTACACCAATTTCTGATAGCTTGATTGACTTAAGCGCTTTGGCAGATATTGATTACTTAACAAACAAAGTAAAAAATATTGGTCATTATGCAAGTTTTGTTTGGGAAATTAAAAAACAAAAAGCAAAAAGAGGTGAAGACGGGCTTAATTGGATGGTTGTTGGCAACAAGCTGTCATCCTATAACTCAAACAATAAAAAGAGAGTTTTTGAGCTTTTAGATAAAATATCAAAACAATATGGGTTTCGCCACATTGAGGGTATGAAAGACCGCGTTATTTATAAAGAGCTTTTCTTGCAAGGGCTTACGGTTTTAGACTTTAGTCATGACAAACTGAAGCAAAAGATGAGCGTGTCGCATTTGGCCGCCAAAAGAGAAATTAGAAGCATTGCAGAGTTTATTTGCCCAGAATAAAAAAATGCTTGATTTTTAAAATAATTAGATATATAAATTCAATCACTTCCGAGAATGAGGGCTGAAAGATGCCACGCTTATATCAAAATGCTTTGCAAAATATATAAGACTATCGGGACAAGAACGTAACATAAAAGGAATATAAAAAATGAAAAGTATTGTGTCTGCAAAGAAAAAAGCAGAAAGACGCTACGGCGCAAGTTTATGGGGTGCTGCAAACTCTCCATTTAATAAAAGAGAATACAAACCTGGCCAACACGGTCAAGGCAGAAAAAAAACTACTGACTATGGTATTCAGTTGATGGCTAAACAAAGATTGAAAACATATTATGGTAATATTTCTGAAAAACAATTTTATAAATATTATGTTGAAGCTGTGCGTAGAAAAGGCGACGCGGCTGAAAACTTAATCGGAATTTTAGAGTCTAGATTGGATAATGCTGTTTATAAATCTAAATTAGCACCAACTCCATTTGCTGCTCGTCAAATTGTTAACCACGGTCACATTACTGTTAATGGTGGCAGAGTTAACATTCCATCATACATGCTTAAAGCTGGTGATGTAATTGAAATTAGAGAAAAATCTAAAAACTTAAACATCGTTTTAGAAGCATTGGCATCTCAAAACAGAGAAGCTCCTGCTTATTTTGAAGTAGATAGCAAAAAAATGGCTTCTACGTTTACATTTGTTCCAAAATTTGAAGACGTGCCTTATGGTTGCGTTATGGAACCAAACTTGGTTATCGAGTTTTACTCAAGATAATAAGATTTGTCTTAAAGAAAGCCTTGCATTTGCAAGGCTTTTTTTGTTTTTACGCCCCGTCTTGGCTGATACCGTGTGGAAGGGATAAGACAGGTTAATTATTAAGGGACGGCTAACTGTAGGGGCGAGCAGTGCTCGCCATATTGATGATTGGCACGTGGATCTTCGTGTCAAGCACAAAGATGACACAGAAGTGGGGAGTAGAAAAGGGGCGTCTGCCGTCCCGTGATGATAATTACTAACTACCCCGTCTTGGGCAGCACCCTGCGGCGGGAGCAAGCCTCGCCCTACGATGAAGGGTGGCTCATTTTTGAAAGCCAACTTCTAATAGCCTTTTTTTACTGTTGTCTATTAGCTCATCATTTCCTTTTATGTTTAATTGAGGGGCAATTGCTTTAATTATGTTGTTTGCAGTTGGAACGGTGTTCCAGCCTGATGTTACAAAACCCCAAGTCTCTTTTATGGCTTGAGGCTCATCTAAAACGACTAGCAAAGCGTATTGTGGATTTGATGCAGGGAAAGTTGCCAAAAATGAAGTTATAACCTTGCCGTTTATATATTTGCCATCAACTAATTTGTTGGCAGTTCCTGTTTTTCCTGCGACTTCATAACCCTCTACGTTTGCGTTTTTGCCACTTCCCTCAACGACTACCCTTCTTAATAGCTTTATCATTCTTTTAGATGTGTCTTGAGATATTACTCTTTGCCCTGCAACCTCTCCTTGTGTTTTTATAAGTGTTGGTTTTTTGTATATGCCTCCATTTACAATTGCTGAGAAAGCTGCTATTAAATGCATTGGCGTAACTGACATCCCATATCCATAAGAAAGTGTTGCAACGGTTTCTTCTGGCCATCTTCTGGGAACAATTGGCTTGGCGTTTTCTGTGCTTTCA
>CAYJIO010000166.1:0-2168 GCA_964370255.1 uncultured Azospirillaceae bacterium | reverse complement strand
GGAGGTCTACATGACACCGACAAGAGCATCCATATCAGCAAGGGCGCAGGGATTGAGATCGTCGATGCAGCTTCCTTTAACGACGACTTAACTGAGGGAGTTAAGCACACTGTCGAATTCAAAATCACCGACACGACTGCCTTTGAAAATAGTGGCTACGAGGCGCAGGTAATTGTGCGGGTGGGGGACTTGGTGCAGACCATCAACTATAAGCACTACCTCTTTACCGACCTCGAAACCACCATCACCAACTACGAGACCGACGACTACATCTTCGGATACTTAGAGTTTATTACCGAAGGACTTACCTCCACCTACGTGCCGTGGATTCTCTTCGATGGCAACTCGGTATTTGAGTACAACGCCCACAACGGTGGGGGAGTGCCCATCTCCTTGTCGGCACTTAACGAAGGGATACGTGACAACTTCGAGTGCCCCATCTACCTATTTAATACCGGAGGACGAAGCACCAAAGTACTAATACACCAAGAGGAGTACGAAGAGATCGATTATAGCGTTATAGAGACCGTAAACAGCTATATCGGCGGGTCGTACAAAAACGCCGCAACACTCACCCTCTCGAACACCTATATCCTCAATCCGGGAAGTGTCCGAGCGCGCAAATACTACATTCCCGTATCGTCCCGCATCGAGGAGGTGTGGAGAAACTACGGCTCCGAAGCGGTGCAGGCGCCCTACGACACAACGGGCGATGGCAAGTTTGATATGCCTACAGATTGGGGAATCAAGGTGATCTGGTACGACTCACGCCGTATCTTCGATGGAGGCTTAGAGTTTGTCAAAGATACCCCTAACCCCATAACGGGCGAGGAGCGGATGTCGATTGTGATCCCTGCCAACATCCAATACTTTGGCAACGTACTCGTGTCAGTAACTGATAACGCTGGCAATATCCTCTGGAACTGGACGCTCTGGGTAACAGACTACAATCCCACGGCTATTGCTCGAAAGTCGACTCCTCTCTCGACTGTGCACGGAGCAACTGAAGGGAATGGCATCGGGAGCTATACTGAATTTGGCTTTACGCCCCACACTGAAGGGATGGTTGATGAGGATGCCGTTGAGCACTACGGAGCCACCATATGGAATGATACAGGCATCTATGGCAAGCGCTTTATTATGGACCGCCACTTGGGGGCGTTCGAGAATTCGCTCATCGGGCACGGAACACTCCTGAGCGACGATAACTCGAAGTGCCTTGCCGAGCCCATTGCCGGCTCGGGACTCTACCAACATGGGAATCCTCGCCTCATTGTGGGGTCGGGAGCACTAAAACCTGATGGAACCCGCTTTAGCTACACCACCGTCAAAGCGTACGCAACCATCATTCAAGCCACCCAACGCCCCGAAAACTTCTACTATGGAAGCGTAGGCTTTGGTACGTGGATAAATTCAGCCGAAGGGTTGGACGGGAAGTTAATTTGGTTTGACAAAAATATTCCCTATATTAGCTATACCTCTACAACTGAAGCCGCTTTGGCGATGAAATCGATCTTCGATCCCTCTCCACTGGGTTGGATGGTTGTCAATCCGAATGCCTTCGCCGACTTCTCACGAACAACGGGTACCTTCGTTAACAATGCGCCCATGCCCAGCAACACGTATGATTTATATATGGGGTTTGCCCAATACTTCTACTGCTCCTATCGCACCTCGGACCAGGCACTGTTCCGCCTGGCAAAGGGGACGACAACTACCTCTGCATACGACGGTTGGGTGCGAGGAAATACGGTATATAATGTAGGGGATAGCTTCTCACTCTTCTGCGGCTCGTTCAACTCCACGTGCAAAACTAATACTCCCTCCGGCAAAGGCTCGGCGCTCTCGACACGCAGCGTCACCCAAGCGGAGTACGATGGCACGTAGATTTGACGTAGCGATTTTCTAAAGTAGGATTGCCTGCCGCTCACCCATAAACCAGCGTAGCGCCAGTGCATACGCGCACACCGAAATAGCAGGTAGACTCAAACACTCCCAGCTGTTATCGGTGTGAAGTGTGGCTCTTGTAGATAGAGGGCACAATGTGCCTGTCATGGCGGCTCGGAGGCCACCATCTCCTCAGGAAAAATGAGGATCGTGGAGATCATGCGACACCCAGAGTTCTTCAGCGCTACACACTACTGCTGATATTGCTCCATAATCTTTTT
>CAYJIO010000165.1:0-2176 GCA_964370255.1 uncultured Azospirillaceae bacterium | reverse complement strand
GACTTGGAAAAAATCCACTACATATACGATACTCAGAAAATTGTGCGAAAAAGGGATTCTTGCAAATGAAAACGGCGTTGTTAGTTCGCTCATTTCAAAGGATGAATACATTTCACTGCAAAGCGAGAAGTTTGTGCAAGAGACGTTTTCGGGTTCGTTGCCCGAGTTTTTAGCGGCATTTGCAAGAAATAAAGGTCTGTCAGAGGGTGAAATTGAGGAAATTCAAAGATTAATCGACGAACACAAGGAGGAAAAACATGCTTGAAACAGTATTTGCCTCTATCATTGAGATGAGCATAATGTCCGTAGTCGTCATCGTCGCTGTAATTGCGGCACGGTTCATATTAAAGAAATCTCCCAAAATTTTCTCGTATGCACTATGGGCGATTGTGCTCTTTAGGTTGCTCTGCCCCGTCGCGATTGAAAGCCACATAAGCGTGATGCCCGAGCAAAACGCACTGGAACAGATTGTGATATTCGCACAGAGTCCGGATGTAAGCGATTCTGTGGGAAGCACTCAAACCCACATCCTTGACACGCCGGCGCAAACACAAGTACAACCGGAAAATGATACAATATCTTCATTTCCGACTACAATAAACAGTGCCGATACCATACAAATTGTTGCGTTTGTCGCAAGCATAATTTGGGTGGCAGGAATTCTTGTGATGCTGGTCTACAGCATAATAAAATTTGTGAAGATACGAGGAACTCTCATAGGAGCGGTAAAACTTCGGGACAATATCTATCTGTGCGACTACGTGCATTCCCCCTTTGTTATGGGGCTGGTTAAACCGAAAATCTATCTGCCCTCAAGCCTTGACGAAGGGGAGAGAGAATATATAATTGCACACGAAATGTGTCATATAGCAAGGTTTGACCATGTGAGCAGAATTTTGGCCTTTGTTGCACTGACGCTCCACTGGTTTAATCCGCTCGTTTGGGTGGCGTTCATTTTGTCTGGCAAGGACATGGAGATGTCCTGCGACGAATCGGTCATGAAGAATATGCAGGACGATATTCGCGCAGAGTATTCACAGTCACTCTTAAAGTTTGCAACGGATAAAAGAGTGATTTCCGCAACACCCCTTGCATTCGGCGAAGGTGACACGAAAAGTCGAGTTAAAAATGTGATGAAATATAGAAAACCTCTTGTTTGGGTGATGGCGCGTTCGCTGGTGGCGACCCTTTGCATGGGTATGATTTTCGCTACAGATCCCGTGCAAGACAGACATTTTCCGCTTAATTCGGGTTACGTTACCAACATCGAGCCCGCCCGGGTTGTGGACGAAATTGCAAGGGTGACGGACGCAAACGGTGGAATTTACGTTTCCCCCACAATGGACATGGGAATTACACTCAACGATGACTTTTCATATAAAGATAGTCCTGCAATAAGGTTTGCATATGAAGATAGCGAGGGAACGTTTAATATGGCGCAGCTTCGAATTTTTACCACTGATGAGGAATACTATGTGACCGAACCTTCCGAATATCCGGACTTTGACGGAGAAGTGTATCAGCTTTACTACTATCTCGAAGCATTAAAATATTTGCCCACCGATGAGATTTTAGAACTATCGGGCGGGACGGCAGATATTTACGACATATTCATTGAACAGAACCCGAACGTGACCGAGGACAGAACTATATATTATTCTAAAAACGGAGTACAGAGTGTTCCTGTTGAGGGTTATTTCACGCTTACCGTTATGCCGTATACGCAGGCTGAGGGTGGGGGATTTAGCGGTGAAGGTAAAGATATAATTAAGTTGGTTTACGATATAGGAAATGCTTACACGGACATTACGATTGACGATTTTAAAGACATAGAAATAGGCACACCGTGGGAGGAGGTTCGTGCAAGATTTGGTGAGCCGGATGAAATGGGTTCGGGATTTTTTTTCGAGATATATTATGTAGATAAAGGGGAAGTGTTGATACATTACGACTTTGGAAATAGAGAATCGGTGGTTTCCCAAATTGTAATTTCCGAGGTTTCCATCGAAGCAAACGGAGAGCTGTTCTTTCCCATGTACAGCGAAAACGGAACATCAAATGAGCCGAACGCTTTAGTATTGCCTAGGGAAGATGCCTCGTATAAAATGAATTTGCCGGCAGAGTTTGCGGGTGCGGCGTATCTCGGCGTAGATGCATATAAAAACGACACGAAGGC
>CAYJIO010000164.1:0-2210 GCA_964370255.1 uncultured Azospirillaceae bacterium | reverse complement strand
TAATTGGATAAATTACGCAAATTTCATTCATTCTATGAGCAACAGAAGCCGTAGCTTCATTACCGTCCATCATTTTCATATTTGTCATGATTGTTTCCTTTGTTGTTGTTGTCTCAAAAATATAATGGCTTTTTTAAAAAATTGCAAACAAAAAACCAAAAGAATTTTATTTATACACAACAAAAAAGGTTGCAGCGTTCTTATGCCAGGCCAATCCCTTTATACTCAAAACCAAGATTGAGTGCTTTTTTTGCATCAATCAAGTTGCGACAATCAACTATTTTTTTATTTTTCATCAACTCAAAAGTCTTAGCTAAATCTATTCGCCTAAAGTCATCCCACTCTGTTAACACTACCAACACATCAGCGCCTTCAAGGGCCTCATACATATCATTGGCATACCCAATTTTATCTAACAAAAGTTGATGTGCTGTTTTCATTGCCTTAGGATCATAGGCAACAACGTTATTCATTCCTTTTTCCAACAGCGCCGAAACGACTTCAATTGCTGGGCTTTCTCTGCAATCATCTGTTCCGTTTTTAAAAGCCAAGCCTAAAACAGCAATTTTTGGATTTGAGATATCTTTAACCGCCTCCAAAACTCTTTTTGCCATTTCTATTTTACGCTCAGCATTGCCTTTAATTGTAACATTTATCAAACTCATATCAACATCATTTTGCCTTGCCATATAAGCCATCGCCTGCGTGTCTTTAGGAAAGCAGCTCCCTCCATAACCTGGCCCTGCATTCAAAAACTTATTGCCAATCCGACTATCAAGCCCCATACCTTTTGCAACCTCAGCAATATCTGCATCAGCTTTTTCACAAAAATTTGCCATCTCATTTATATAATGAATTTTCACCGCCAAAAAAGCATTAGAGGCATATTTTATAACCTCAGAAGAGCGCCTTGAAACATAAAGCATCTCAGTTTTACCCTCAAAGTGGCCATACATATCCGCTATCACGTCTTTAGCTCTGTCCGTGCTTACACCAATTACGATTCTATCTGGATTAAAAAAGTCATAAACAGCAAAGCCCTCGCGCAAAAATTCTGGCAAAGAAACCACATCAAAATCAGCAGAAGGATTTCTTTTTGAGATTATCGCCTCAACATCATCACCCGTCCCAACCGGAACCGTTGATTTATTAGCAACAACAGTATAGCCTGTCAAATGCTCAGCAAGCTCTGTTGCTGCAGCATGAATATATTTCATGTCGGCCTCTTTTGTAACAGGGTGTGGAGGCGTTCCAACTGCAAGAATAACAACGTCTGCGTTTTCAACACCTTCTTTCATAGATGTTGTAAATTTAATTTTTCCAAGCCTATTGTTCTTTATTAAAAGCTCCTCTAAGCCTTCTTCATAAAGAGTTATTTTGCCTGCTTGCAGCATCTCTATTTTTAAAACATCTTTATCAATACAAACAACATCATGCCCAATTTCTGCCATTCCAACCCCTGTCGGAAGACCCACATAACCTGTGCCAATAATAGCAATTTTCATTATTATCTTTCCTTCTTAATATAATAAGGCAAAATTATTCCACCCTTAACAACAATGATATAATATAGATTCAGTTATGCAAATTTTATCCCAATAAATTTTATTTTACAACTTTTTTATAGAAAAAAACAACAACTATAAAAGTTTTTTAATTTCAGTTTTTTGTTTTGCATAGTTTTGTGTTTGCTTTATAGTTTGGAGATTTTAGAAGTATGAAGTATGAGCCGCCCTTAAGGGCAAAAAAAAGAGCATTAGAGATTAATCTGATGCTCTTCATTCTTAGCTTTTTAAGCCTCTATAAAACTCAACTTTTTTCCTTGCTGTTGATTTGCTTATCAAATATAGACACTCCATCTATACCACAAGACCCACTATCACAACAAAAGCTAATAAAATTTTCAGGCTTAATATTGATGATAACATCAAGGTTGTTTTCAGGTAATAGATTTTTTGTAGTTTTTATTATAAGATTATACAAGGCAGGACCTACTTGTTTTAATACCATCTCTCCTTTATATTTATAAAAATACCACCTTGTGTTGTCCTCTAAAATAAAGAGAGAACAATTTTCTTTATTAGAACTGTAAACTTCTTTTGCTTTTGCTACTAATTTTCTCATAATTGTAAAATTTAAATTGTTTAACAAATAATTATTACTTATTTTCTTTATATGACAAGAATTTATGAAAGTAAATGATTATTTAT
>CAYJIO010000163.1:0-2216 GCA_964370255.1 uncultured Azospirillaceae bacterium | reverse complement strand
TAACAATAGATGTGTCATGATGCTAATCTAGCAGAGCCTCCGTTCATCTGTCAAGGATATAGGGGGGCAATTCTTTTCGGTAGACTGGTAAAGACCTAGGCATACAGTATTGACGTGATCTTTTTAATGAGTTATAATCGATGATATGGAAGGAATTGGAGTAATGGATATGCGCTTGAATACGGGGATGAGTACTGAGAATCAACCGCAAAATCTTTGCGCTGACTTCCTGTTCTGCGGACGCGAAGGTAGCAATTTAGAATTGGATCGACAGAGGTCGGATGCAGTTTGTGCTCGCGATTTTGGCGTATTTTCTTGCCTTTTTTGTTGTATATAGGTAGTATGAATGAGAGAGTTGTCTAGAAGAGTTTAAAGTTGATCGTCGCATATGGAATATTTTGGATATATATTGGCTGTTTTAGGGATATTGGTTTCTGTTTACTATGGACATAAAGCTCAGAAACTACAGGACGAAAAACGACGCCTCAGTTGGGCGGATGTGCAAGCATCTTCTAATGATTTGGTAGGAAAAATGCTCAAGGATGATTTTGTGCCTGATTTGATATTTACACCAGGTCTAAAAGGGGCGACTTTTGCAAACTTGGTTCAACAAGAACTTCGCTGCACTGTCCCTGTTTATGTAGGTGTGACTCGAGAGAAATCGAAAGTAAATGAATTATCGATAGCTGATTATGAAGTTATTGTTACCTCGAAATGGAATGTGTATATACCTAGAGCTTTGAGCAATGTAATCACTCAAGGAAAGGCAAACACACTAAAAATGCTAGTCGTTGATGACCTCGTAGTCTCTGGCGATTTTTTGCAGGAATTTTCTAAACTTGCGTTAACATGGGGCATTGAGTACCAAAACTTAAAATCCATGTCCATTGTAGCAAGCAAAGTAGCCTTCACTACCCAAAAAGGCCCTTCATATTACTGGATGGAAATAGCTGATACTGAGTCGATTTATTTTCCATGGGGTAAAGCAAAGTAGAGAGTGATAATGATAGAGTCCTTGAAAAATAGAGTTGTTCAGATTATTAAGCGGTCAGATGAGTTGTTTTTATCCGATATCGTAAACGCATATTCTGAAAAAAGCGAAAGTAATCTCATAACTAGCGCGGATTATCAAGTTCAAGATTTTTTAACATCTGAACTGTGTCGATTGCTTCCCAACTCGCGCGTGTTGTCCGAAGAGAATACGGGATCACACGATATTAAGCTAAACAAAGAGAGTGGCTATATTTGGGTGATTGACCCTATCGACGGAACAACTAACTTTGTCCATCGCCATCCTCATTATTGCACCTCTGTCTCTCTTTTCCATAATGATGAAATTGTACTTGGTGTAATATATAGTCCCTCGTCAAACGAGTTATTTCACGCGATTGCGGGAGAAGGTGCGTTTTTAAATGGTAATAGAATCTTCACATCTACCGTGATCGATATCCATGACTCACTAATAGGATTTGGCTTTCCATATGATAAGACAAAAGTGGACGCTATTCTTAGTATCGTGCGTAGAGTTATTGACAATGTTCATGATTTACGCCGGACTGGATCAGCTTCACTAGATCTTGCCTATGTGTCATGTGGGAGACTTGATGGTTATTTCGAATTTGATTTAGAAATTTGGGATTATTCAGCTGGATGCTTAATACTAAAGGAGGCCGGAGGCAGAATAGCAAATTGGGAAGGTGATGAGAATCTGCGTTATTGTAAAAGCGATATAATAGCTACCAATACATTTTTGTACAAGCAACTTTTAGAATACTTAAAATAAGTTCGGCTTAGGATTAAATCAGTGTTTATCAATCTCTTTGTGCGGCAATGTGTCTTTGATTTTGCTTAGTACTTGTTACATTAATCTTATCTTCGTGAGGAAAAATTATCTATGACATTGAGTCAAAAGATTCACGCTGGCCAAAGGGGAGTTCTCGCAATTCGAAAGGAGTGCTCGTGGAAGGACTTTCGTCAGATTTTTGCGCATTCGCGCCAGAGTATATTGTCATATGTAATAAGCGAAGGTGCAAAAAGATACGAAAAAGACTCCGCGAGCACCCTTGATTAGTGCATTCTTTGCTATGGCATGCAGAAAACGAATTGCGAGAACTTCCCCAAGGGGGGGGAGATAAATAGGCTTTTCTGAATGCTGCGTATGTGATATAAGAAGCCATGTCGCGCTCCTTTGCTATTATCTCGCTGGGTTGTTCTAA
>CAYJIO010000162.1:0-2216 GCA_964370255.1 uncultured Azospirillaceae bacterium | reverse complement strand
TTTTTTGCATATGATGGGTCAAGAGCGTGCTCTGCGTCTATAAAAGCGCAAACACCGCCAGTTTTTTGGGCTTGAGCAATAACGCTTAAGGCAAGAGTTGTTTTGCCTGATGATTCTGGGCCATATATTTCAACAATTCTGCCTTTTGGCATGCCGCCAATTCCAAGAGCCATATCAATTCCTAATGAACCTGTTGAAATTGCCTCTATATCTACATTTGTGTTTTGCCCAAGGCGCATAATAGAGCCCTTGCCAAAAGAGCGTTCAATTTGAGAGAGGGCTGCGTCTAATGCTTTGTTCTTATCCATTGTTTTTTCCTTTTTTAGATTTTGCTTTAATCTCACTATGTTCTAAATTTGTTCTCTTGTCAAGTGTTTTTTTATCTTCTATAAAATCATTGATTGAAGCCGTTGTTATTGCCCCAAATAATATGACTAACCATGACGCATACATCCAGATTAAAAAGACAGGAATGGTTGATAATGCGCCGTATAACGTTTTATATGTGACGGCCATAGACATTATCTCTGCAAATGAGGCTCTTAAGGCACTCATTAAAATGGTTGCAATAAATGCTCCTATCATTGCATGAGTTACTTTTATTTTTTTGTTTGGGACAAATACGTATATTAATATAATCGTGATATAAGATATTAGTGTTGGGGTGATTTTGTTTATAACCGCATCTGGGTTCCAGGCCAAATATCCTCTGAGGGAAAATACAACCCCCATCAACAAAGGTCCTAGGGTTAAAAAAGTCCAGTAAAGGGTGATTTTTGTTGTGATGCGGCGGGGCTTGTATGCCTTAAAAATAAAGTTAAATGCATTCTCTATTGTTGAGAGCATTAAAATTGCAACAATCACAATGCTTGCAATGCCAATGGCAGTTAATTTGCCAGAGGCACTAATAAATGAGGTTAAATATGTTGTAACATCTTGTGCGGTGTCTGGTAAAAGATTTTTTAAGATAAAACTCTCTGCCAAGCCTCTGAACTCTGAGAATATTGGAAAAGCTGAAAAAATTGCCAATACAATTGATAATAATGGGACTATGGCAAGCAAAGATGTATAGCTGAGCGCTGAGGCAACCCTAAAAAGTGCATCATTGTGTGCGCGCTTGTTTAAGAAGTGTAAAAAGTTTTTGAAGGTGAGTAGCTTTTCTTTTATCATAAAAAATCCCCAATCGGTTGATTTAATTTGTTGACTTAAATAATTTTTTTATATATTAAGGCACAATAAAATAAAGTAAAGGAGTTTTTTATAATGCAACCATTAATGCAAGGAAAAAAAGGTCTTATCATGGGCCTTGCAAATGACAAATCAATCGCTTGGGGAATTGCTCAGGCACTTAATGAACACGGCGCTAGTATCGCAATATCTTATCAAGGAGAGGCTTTAGAAAAAAGAGTACAACCTTTGGCAGATCAATTAAATGATGCTTTTTTAATTAAGTGTGATGTTTCAGACAGTGCTTCTGTTGAGGCTTGCTTTAAGGAATTAGAAAAAAAATTCGGCAAAATTGACTTCTTGGTGCATGCAATTGGCTTTTCTGATAAAAATGAACTTAAAGGCAAAACAATTGACACATCTTTGCCAAACTTCTTAAACACAATGCATATTTCTTGCTATTCATTTATTGAAGCTTGCAAATTTGCAGCGCCAATTATGAATGAAGGTGGCTCTATTGTTACTCTTTCTTACCTTGGCTCTGAGAGAACTCTTCCTAACTATAACATTATGGGTGTTGCAAAAGCAGCTCTTGAGGCTTCTGTTAGATATGCAGCAATTGACTTTGGTCCAATGGGTGTTAGAGTTAATGCAATCTCTGCTGGCCCAATTAAAACTTTGGCTGCAGCAGGAATCGGCGACTTTAGAAAAATCTTGCATTGGAATGAATTAAACGCACCATTGCGTAAAAACGTTACTCAAGAAGAAGTTGGCTATGCAACGTTAGGTTTGCTTTGCAACTTTGGAACGGGCATTACTGGTGAAGTTCTTCACGTAGATGCAGGATATCACATCACAGGTATGATGGCGTTAGAGAATGCAAAGGCTACAGCAGCCATGCTAGCTGAATAAAAAAATATCTCATATAATGGGTTACTACTTGAAGGTTTGCTCCTTGTGTATGTTTTGGTATACACGTCGTCGCAAACCTTCTGCGCATTAACCTCATTCTATAAGATATTAAAGCTCATATAATAACTAATACAGAA
>CAYJIO010000161.1:0-2219 GCA_964370255.1 uncultured Azospirillaceae bacterium | reverse complement strand
AAAATTAAATAATAGCGAAACGTGTGGGCACAAAGGCACATGTTTCGCTTTTTGTAATTCCCCGTGTTTTTTTAGGTTTGTGCAGTAAGTTGTTTTCTTTCATCGTGCGAGAAACAGTGCTTTTGCTTGCAACTATTCCTTTGTGCAATAGTGCCAAATGAATAATATGGCGATACAAAGCAGCTTATTTTTTATAAGCATCGAGCGGGGTTGAAAGGCGAAAATTGGTATTGTTTAACATACCCAAGTGGTACGTTTATCGCACAGAATTAATTTGTATGGTTACATAATTGACTTGTTTGCATTCGTTAGATTATACTGTAACCAGTGGTATGTATTTAGTGTGCATGTTAGTGTGTGGGGTGACTATGAAAAACTATAAATACGATCGGTTGGCGGAAATCATTCGTGATGCGATTGATTCGGGCGAATATCATGTTGGCGAACCTTTGCCCGGAGAGCGCGAACTTGCTGAAAAATATCAGTATAGCCGCCAAACCGTTCGCAAGGCAGTTAGCATTCTTTGTGAGGAAAGGGTGTTGAAGCAGGTGCATGGCAGCGGCAACTTTGTTCTGAAGAAAGCGCGCCGTCAAAAAAGCGGTATGGTGGCAGTGGTTGCCAACCACATTGCGCTGCCAAATTTTGCAAACACGCTGCTTAGCATAGAAAAGACACTAATTAATGGCGGACATTACCCGCTGATTGCCACCACAAAGAACCGTTTTGATTTGGAACGCCGGGCGGTTGAAGATTTGTTTGGCAAAAACGTTGACGGTATAATTGTGGAAGGTGTGCTGTCAACAATACCAAACCCAAACATTGCATTGTACGAAGAAATAATTTCACAGGATATTCCGCTTGTATTCATCAATTCATGCTACAGGGAAATTGAAAAAGCAGTCCATCTTTCCATGGACAATGTGCAAGGCGGTGAACTGTGCGGCAATTATATTATCTCAAAAGGGCACAAGAATTTTGCCGGTGTATTTAAGGCAGACGACCAAGAGAGCGTTTTGCGGTACAGTGGGCTCGCAAGAACTGTAAGCGGACATGGGCTTTCATTGAGTGACAACAACCTTTTGTGGTATACCAGCACCAACTTGCGCAAACCGCTTGAAAACTTTGCTTTGTCTTGTGTGAAAAAGTGCAGCGCCGTTGTCTGTTTTAACGATGAAGTGGCATTTGAGTTTTATCAGGTACTGCACCGACATGGCATAAAAATTCCACCGGGTTTTGAGTTTTTGGCGTTTGACAAGACTGAATTTTCACAGTGTATACCCGGAAAAATAACTACGCTGAACTACCCGCAGGAAACCATTGGGAAACTTGCCGCCA
Source organism: uncultured Azospirillaceae bacterium (assembly GCA_964370255.1). Lineage (GTDB taxonomy): Bacteria > Pseudomonadota > Alphaproteobacteria > RF32 > CAG-239 > JAWXUC01. The sequence goes on along the minus strand of CAYJIO010000161.1, from coordinate 884 downwards.
CCAAAATTATGAACATGATACAGGGAAAAACTGAAACATCTACCCATATACAGTGGCAAATTTCAAGTGAAAATTATCAGGAGGACATATAAATGACCGATAATATGCAGGACGCAACCATAAAAAGAACCTTTGTTTTTAATGGCAAAACCTACACCATGGGGCGCCTGGTGCTGGCGGTGATTAAAGACTTTGCCGCCACCCACAAGGGCACAAATCTGGAAGCACTGCGCGAAGCATTCCCTGATTCTCTCTTGGCCGAGGGTGCGTTGCACCTTGTGGAAGATAAAGCCAAAATTACCCAAAACCTTGAGGGGCGGTATTTTTTAAAGCCTGACGAGTTAATTCCCGTGCTGGGGGCTTCAATAGCGGTAAGCAACCGCTGGCATCGCTTCAATATTTACAACTTTCTGCCCCATGCCCGCGCTTTAGGCTATGAAATTACAGAACTGCACGATGGCTTGGCGGTGGGCGAAGCAAAAAACACAACCAAGCCTGCGCCGAAAGATGGCCAAGCGGCGCCACGAAAAGCCGCCGCACAAAAAGCCGCGCAAAAAAAAGAACCCTCACCTGCAAAGGCATCGCCTAAAACTGCGAAGCAAGCACCCAAAAAGCCTACCGCTGAAAAAACAAGCATGCCGCCTGCGGCCCAAAGCAAAACCACTGCCGCGCCGAGGTGGAAAGAACACGGCGAATTTCTTACATGGATGAAAGAAGGGGATGCGAGCACTGCGGTGAGCCAATGGGCTTTTCAGAGCGCAGAGGAAGTAATAAACTCAATTAGAAACGGCCCCTTGGACAATACGCAGATAGAGAGCCTGGCTACATATATCTATACCACGGCTAACGTTTTCGCAGTCTTTGAACGGCAAGCTTATCACGGT
>CAYJIO010000160.1:0-2220 GCA_964370255.1 uncultured Azospirillaceae bacterium | reverse complement strand
TATAAAAATTTGATTGTTAATAATATAATTTTATTTCTATAACTATATTAAACGCTTTCTTATCATTTGTCAACGTTTTTTGTCTAAAACAACTTTTGGACATATGTTATATTTATATTGCCTTTTAATTATTATCATATAAACTTTTTTTATATTTCATTTCATGGAGGGAAACAAATGAAAAAATACTTATCTTTAATTATAACAATTCTTATATTTTCAAGCTGCGCACTTCATCAAAAGCCAACTCATGAAAAAATTGTAATATTACACACAAATGATGTCCATGCAGGCATTGATGACAAAATTGGCTATGCAGGTCTTGAGGCCTACAAAAAAGAAGCTGAAACCAAATACGGAGAAGATAACGTCATTCTTGTAGACGCAGGTGATGCGGTGCAAGGCGCAAGCGTTGCAATGCTTACCAAAGGTGATGCTATCATAAAGCTTATGAACGCCCTTGACTATGACTATTTTGTATTGGGCAATCATGAGTTTGACTATCAAATCCCAAGAATGTATGAGCTTATTGATAAGTTAGACGCAGAAGTTGTTTCTTCTAATTTTATTGATACAAGAACCAACAAACCTGTTTATGCTTCTTATAAAATGCACACAATAAATGACATTGACATTGCCTTTGTAGGAGTTACAACTCCAGAATCATTAACAAAAGCAAGCAGCCAATACTTTCAAGACGACAAGGGCAACTTCATATATACCCTAAAAGAAGATAAAACTGGCAAGGGCCTATACCAAGAGGCTCAAAAAGCAATTGACAACGCAAAAAAAGATGGCGCAGAATATATTGTTGGGCTTGTCCACCTAGGGATAGACCCAAACTCAAAGCCATGGAGATCAACAGACTTAATCGCCAACACAACTGGCTTTGATATTGTCCTTGACGGACATTCTCACTCAATTGTAGAAGGAGAAATCCATAAAGACAAAGACGGAAACAACGTCATTTTATCACAAACAGGCACAAAACTCTCTTCAATCGGAAAAGTCGTTATAGATGCTAACATGCCAGACAACAAAGATATAAAAGCAACTCTTGAGGGCAAAAACGGAACTTATACCAAAAAAGACCCAAAGGTTCAAAAACTTATTGATAACATAAACAAAGAGTTTTCAACAATATTGGCAAAAGAAGTGGCAGAAACAGAAGTTGAACTTATTACAAGCAAGCCAGGAGAAGAAACCTCAAGAATTCAAGAAACAAACCTAGGCAACCTTGTTGCAGATGCATATAAAACAGCCTTAGGGACAGAGGTTGCAATTGCAAACGGTGGCGGAATAAGAGCAAACGTTGCCAAAGGAAAAATCACCTATAAAGACATCATAAATCTACACCCTTTCGGCAATTATATTATTTCAATAGAAGCAAGCGGACAAACAATAAAAGACGCCTTAGAAATGGGCGCAAGGTCAGCTCCCTCACCTAACGGTGCTTTTTTGCAAGTATCAGGAATAACCTATGAAATAGACACGTCTATCCCAACATCTATAAAACTAGATGACAAAGGCAACTTTATTTCAGTTAATGGTGATTACAGAGTAAGAAACATAAAAATCAATGGCAAACCTATTGATGAAAACAAAACCTACACCCTAGCCTCACAAGATTATATGCTAAAAAAAGGCGGAGACGGAATGACAATGTTTAAGAACTCAAAAATCATTAAAGATATGTTTATGATAGACAGCGAGGTGCTTATAAACTATATCGTTAAAAACCTTAACGCAACCATTGCAGGAGAATACTCAAACCCCAATGGCTCAGGAAGAATAACCATAAAATAAGACAACACCGCTTTGCAACCTAAGTGCCTAAATTATAACATTAAGGCACTTGCATTTTTTATAAAAGCGTGGCAATCCAGACCTTCCCTCTCTGTCATCACAAGCCCCTCTTTTTGTCATACCCCGACTTGATCGGGGTATCCAGTCAAAAAACATAGCAAATTCATTAGATTGGATTGCTTCATTCCATTTTTGGGTGACAGCCTGTGCCAAATAATTAGTTCGGAACTTGATAAAAAAAGCGCAATTTTCAAAAGCGACTTTCGAACTCTCTCAAGCCCTTGTTTTATAATAAAAAAACGTCTGTTTTCAACAGACGTTCAACTTGGCTGGCGCCGCCTTACGGTTTACGGACTAGATTTTTGCAAAATATTCTTTTAATTTCGCGATGTCATCGATTACACGTTGCATATT
>CAYJIO010000159.1:0-2251 GCA_964370255.1 uncultured Azospirillaceae bacterium | reverse complement strand
AATTCATAAATTCCCACCACAACCTTACTTATCACTTTTCTTTGACTTACCGGTTTTTCGCAAGTAGGTTGTTTTACTCAAATATCCATAGTTTGGGTAAGGTGTTTTTTTCGCTAACACCCCCCACAGGGAGAACTTCCCTGTGACCGCCTTCATGTCGAGTGACACTATGTGCTCGCAAACCGGTAATGTGCAGTTTTTCGATTTAGTTAGCAGAGCGGAGATGTTGTGTGTGCAGCACAAACTCTTGCCCATCGGCGAAGCTATCCTCTCATTATTTATTGTTTTTGCGCGTATCGTCATGCATGCAAAAACGAAATTTTCCACCTTAACTATACACTCTTAACTGAAAAAATTTGTCACCACCGATTTTTTTTTGCACTAAAATCGAATTGACTACGGTATAATGATTGGAAATATTTTATAGTATTTATGACGATTTTTTTCGCAGACTATAAGTAATAATAGTTTGAAAGGAATCGTCATGAAGAAGATATTTTTAAGCGGACGCAGTAAGATTATTTGTTCGGTGGCGTTTGCACTCGCACTCTTGCTCGCACTATCCGCCACCTCGGACACCGCCGTCATATACAAAAAAATTTCCGCTGTGCAGGGAGAAAAAATCGCTGTAGGGAATCTGACATTTGAGGCAAGAAACACTGGCTCCGGCACCCCCCTCCCCTTTGATGAGGTTTTTTCACCAAAACCCGCAGACAACACCATACTAAACAACGCCTATTTTGCAAGTGACTCGGACAAATCTCAGAGCATCGTAAAGGTTGACGTGGATTTTTCGGGCAATTTACACAAACCCGCCGACGTCGTTTTTCTCATGGATCAGTCGGGTAGCATGAACATGGCGGCGAGTGTGACAAACGAAACTCGCCTAACCACTCAGTGTCTGCACCCCAGGCACTATTACAGGTTGCACATGACCGCAACCGTCGACGGCATAGAAAAGCAATACATTTATTATCTGCAACCGGGCAAAGTGGACGTTTCAAAACCCTGGTACACCGACGAATTTCAAAACGATATCATAAGACTTTTTATAGAAGAGCTCGAAGTTAAGTTAGACGATGATGCTCGATTGCTTTCCGCTACCGTGGGTCCCGAACAGCCCGAGACAATTACGCCCACTCCCTCCCCTTCCTCTACACAGACCCCAACTCCCACTCTTTCACCCACCCCGACTCCTTCACCCACTCTGACTCCTTCTCCCACCGATACGGCAACTCCCGAACTTTCTGCCACCCCCTTGGACACATCCGCTTTCTCCCTGTCCGAGCAGACAGCTAGCCCCACGGGCTCGGTCACACAGAGTGTCGCTCCCACTAATACCCCTACCCCCATAATCCCATACACCGAGGAAAGCAGAGTTTCCCCCACCATTGTCGCGGAAATTGGCTCGGGAACACATATTTGGAGTTTCAATGCAAACGATCATCACTACACAAAGTCACACTCAGAAGATTTTGCCTATGACATCCTGCACAACATCTACGAAATACCCGAAGGGTCTTCGTTTTCCACCACGCTTTCTGCCGAAGAATCCGTTTATTTCGATAAGCTCACCGTTAGAAACAATCCCTCTACCGCTCCCTTTTATTCGCCCATAGACGTAGACGTAAACACAGATATGGAGCTCGTCTACGCGCAAGATGATTGCATAGACAAGATGGCACTTTATAAATACGCCATGGCGAGGTTGGCGCAAGATATGCTGAACATAGAGGGCACGCGCATGGGATACATGAACTATGCGGGCAGCGATTATGGTAGCAGATCGCTCAGTTCTGACGCCTCCATAGAGTTTACCTCAACTAACGGCTACAGGGACACAAACTATGAGCTCGCCTTTTCTCGCGCTAACGAATATTTCACCGATGATTCGAGCGAGAATAGGGATAAATACGTGGTTTTTGTAACGGATGGCACACCCACTGTGGGGCTGGGCACGCAAAATTCGTCTTGGAGTGATAGCGCAAATACCGCCGCCGCGCAACAAATAGTAAACTATGTGGAAGAGATGGAGAGCAGACTAAACCTCACCGTATTTTTTGTGGGGCTCGGTCTGACAAACTCGGACATGAACAAATTCGGCGACATTGCAAGCGAACTTCCAAACGGAAAGCAGCTTTCTTATAACTATCTCGACATCGTGGGCATAAACACCGCTTACCACGATATTCTCTCCATCGTCACTCCACAGCTGAAATTTGAATCTGAGGCGGGTGAAGGCTTTTCTATC
>CAYJIO010000158.1:0-2263 GCA_964370255.1 uncultured Azospirillaceae bacterium | reverse complement strand
TAGGTATGCAGGGCTTCACATCGGATAACCACTTAAAGAATCCCTCTGAGGTATGGCGCCAAGATTGGAATTGTTCCTTGCTAATGGTCATGGCTGCACCTCGTCATCACTGAACAAGGTCGCTATATCAATCGTGGTATCATCGCCTTTTGCTCTGACCTTGCCACCGCTGCGGGGGGACTTGGTGGCTTTAGCTTGCTGTTCGTCTATGCTTTGTAAATGCTTGCTTATACGAATGACTGATTGCTCTATTTGCTGTAACTGTGCAAAGGCTGGGGATAATTCACCGCCATCAAGCAAGGTGTCACTTCTCACTAGCTCACTTAAAACCTTGGCTTGTGCAATGGAGTAGGCACTTAGCAAGTCCTTTAGCAAGCAAGTAGTCATCTGCTCATGGGAAGCATCAACAATGCCCCGTGCTGCAATGTAGTTCTTGGCAAGAGATGTACGACCATCAACGCCACCAACGATAAGAGCAGACACAAGTGCATTTGCTTGTGTGCCTACATCGCTTTGCTTGCGTGGCTTCTTCGTTTCGGTGGTCATATGCTTTCTGTCTTGTAGTTTGTGGGTAAAATAGTGGGTAAAATTTTTTGCCTTTTTCTATAACTAACCATAATAAAAGAAAATAGCAAGTGTTTTCTATTCTCCATGTGTCCATCGAAATTAAAAAGTATTGTAAAATCAGTGCATTACTCTTCGTTTACTGTGCTGTTTTATTTGCGGAATATATTTTTATATCAAACAATTACAAAAAACCCCCTCAATGGCATTTTACCATCAAGGGGGCTTTTCATACATTCATAATGCTCTATTGTAGGTGTGTGTTTACTGTGTCTTGTCCTTCATGTTTGAAAAGACTTTGCTCCTACGTTTTTGCTTTGCTTGTGCGATTTCTATAATTGCCTGGAGGTTCTTTTCTTCATTCTCTTTTATTTCCTTCTTGCTTAATCCTGTAGCACCAGCTAGATATTCATGTCGTTCATTCGTTATTCTTTTACGCATTTCTGCTTTATATTCCTTTATTAGCCTAGTGTGCTCTTCTGTGTAAAATTCGGTATATTTTTCTGCTCTAATTACTTCTGCTCTTTGCGCATAGACTGTATCATGACAGTTGGGGAAAACTTCCTCATAGCATTCTGCGTAGACGGTGTCATGTATCTCGTCTTGGATTTTTTGACGTACTTCATTTTCAAGATAGTTTTCGTCTGTATCGGGATGAAGTGCTATATCTTTTTTTAGTTCGTCGTAACCACCATCTTCCATTTCGCCCTCAATGGCATCTTTTAAGCGTTCTGTTAGAATTTCCTCTATCTCCTCTTTGAGTAATTCTTCAAGGTCATCTTTACCGTCACCAGCTCGCATATCCTCTTTTATGAGTTCATCTAGCATTTCTTCGGCTAATCTGTGGGCATCATCGTCTAAATTGTCATAGAAAAGGGCGTCTAGCTCAGCTTGTGTTGGCTCCTTCTTAGTTGCCTTTGGTATAAATGGTAAGCCATTATCATTCACCATCTGCGTTAAAAACATACGTACCGCAGTTGGTAAATCAAGACCTATGCCTTGTACTACCTGTTCCGCTTGCTCTCTTAGCTCTTTTGTTAATCTCACCTGTAATGTTGTAGACATAAAATTTCTCCTAAAATGTTTTGTTTTTTGTGTAATACAAATAACTACACTTGTATTTATTGTCAATACTTTTGCTATTACTTTATGACAAAAAGCCCCCAAGGCATAATGTACCAAGGGGGCAAGCAATACCTATTACATGTTACTATTCAAAACTACGCTCTAGAGTGCAGTATCCCTTACGTAAGTGGCATGACTTGCATAAGCTCAAGTCGCCATATTCTAAACGCTCACATTCGTGTTGAGGGCATTCTGGGGACAGCTGGATACCATCCTCGCCTACCACTGGCAAAAGACCGCTGCAATAATAGCCCTGCTTGAGGGTGCCTGCAAAATTTCCCCAAGGTTTCCAGTTTTCACAAGATGTTACATCACAAGCAATACCGTCACGTCCTAAATGACGGCATGGCTTGGTGGTATTAATTTCAATTTTAGTGCAACCATAACGTGCTGTGTGAATAGCGTTCACTTTGGCCTTTAAAACCTTTGGGATAGAGGCCATCACAATGATGTGTGCATCCGTGGTTTGCTCAAAGATTTCAGTTGTAGCTTGTTCTAAGGCATGGGCACAAAAAATACTGTCTAACGCATTGGAATCACTATCAAGATGGAGTGCTACCACTTCGATATTTTT
>CAYJIO010000157.1:0-2264 GCA_964370255.1 uncultured Azospirillaceae bacterium | reverse complement strand
CCAAGTGGCGTATGTAGATCGTACACAGCTTGTCGATCGCTCGACCAACCAAAACACCGCTGAGCAGCCCGACGCTACCGATCCGGACAACTTTCACCTCATACAGGGGATCTATACCTACCCACTGATTGCGAACTCTGCGCTGGGAACGGTTCCCAGATCGTATGTTATTGTCAAGGCACAGACCGATGTTAGCGAGGGGGATGGAGAGTACTACAAAATCCTGATTCAGTATGATTCGAACTCAGGCTCTCGCGACAAGACCTTGTCGCTCTATCGAGACATACGCTACCGATTGGTGATTCGTGACTTTGTGGGCAATGGCTACAAGACACTCAATGAGGCGATCGATGGCGAGCCCTCGAATGTGAAGTATGAGATCATTGTCGATGCCGAGCGGGGCAACGAGTTTGTGATTACCAATGGGACGATCTATCTGGCACTCAGTAATACGAACGTTGACCTCTATGGCGAAGGGGCGATTCTGCAAGACAAGGAGTTTACGGCCCTGACGGTTTCGTATGACAAAAACGAAGCGGTTGGGGATATCTACGATCCGCTGAAGTATCTTCACATCGAGAAGAACGATGAGAATATCGGTGATGGCTCAAGCATTGGGATTCAGTTAGTTGATATACCTGGCTATGAAGCACTATCAGAGGATGTCATCTTTCCTGTGCGCATGAAGATTACGGATCACACCCTCTTTTCGCTACACGGAGCCAATGCCTACATTGTGGTTCGTGTGGGAGACTTGATGCAGAAGGTGCTTATTCGCCACCTTCTCTTTACGAGTAGCTCTACGCAGATCGATACCTACGCTACCTCTGCCTATGAGTATGGCTACTTTGTGCCACAGACGACCAACGACTACAAGCCGTGGATTCTCTTTGATGGCAACAACGTGATGGAGTATAAACCTCCCTCCAATACAGGTGTCCCTCTCAGTTTTACGGCACTAACCCAAGGGCAGCGTGATAACTTCGAGTGCCCCATATTCATCTACTCGAAGAGCGGAGCCAGCACCCGAGCGCTACTCTATCAAGAGGAGTATGAGTTGTTGGACTTCAGTGACAGTAGCTTTGTGAAGAGCTACCTATCGATCAATGATGCCGATATCGCGAGCGACTCATTGGTACTCTCTAACTGCTACATTCTCAATCCCAGCTCTACGCAAACCCGCAAGTTTATCATCCCCATCGAGGATCGCATCAATGCCTTCTTGGGCGAGAGTCGCTACATCACAACGGCAAGCAATAGTCTAACTGGAACCGTGACTTATGAGCATGATTATAAGTTCCTTCCTGACAATTGGGCGGTGAAGGTTACGTGGTACGACTCGCAGCGTATTTACGATGGTGGTATGGTCTTTACCAAGGAGGGCGAGGTGAATGGACAGCAGTCTATCTCGACGATTCTTTCCGCCAACTTCCAGCAATACGGGACGATGCTTGTTACGGTCTATGTGCCAGACGCAGAAGGGTCGACTACGGGTACCAATTTGTGGCACTGGACGATTTGGGTCACTAACTACGACCCATACTCGATACTCAGGAGTAATTTCGTAGAGTCTAATATCACAGGAACAGGTGTCTACACGGCCAACGGTTTTGAGAGCTACAGGGACGTTGTGCCCGTCGATGGCGTATATGCAGGAACTTCACCATACGCAGACCAAAGCGCACTGCATAGGTATCAGAATAGCTCGCTTGGAGGCAACTGGGACGCGGGGTCTAGCACTACTTACGGCACCAACGTCGGTAGGCTCATTATGGATAGGAACAATGGATCATTCTCAAACTCATTTGCTGGGCACGGCGGAGTGATGGCAGCGAATGGTTCGACTCCGACACCTCCTGTTGCAGGGTGGCTCTCCTACCAGATGGCAAACATCGTCCCATATCCAGGTGCAGGAGCAGTGGATACAGACGGAAGGTTGATCTCTATTAGTGCGCTGAAGAGTGCCAGTAGCATAAGAAATGCCATCCAAAACCCGCTGATTATGTATCTCGGCAGCCGTTATAACTCAACGGGAGCTACTCAAAGCTACAGTACTTGGCTTGGTAATACGGATATCACAGGTAGCGGAGGAGAGAACGTGTATAATACGGACAAATACGTGATGTTCGATGTGAATCTCGCTCGGGGTCAGTCGGCCTCCTACGACAAGAAGAGCATCTTCGATCAGTCGCCACTGGGTTTTATGTCTCCTTCGTATCATACCTTCTATCCCTTTAACATAAGCACGGGTTATAATGTTGGTA
>CAYJIO010000156.1:0-2270 GCA_964370255.1 uncultured Azospirillaceae bacterium | reverse complement strand
TCTTTTGCCGCGATGCCCAGCCGTGCACCGTCGTATTCAATACCGATTTTGTCGGATATGGCGTACATGAATTTTTCGGCGTCTCCCGCTGCAAGGGGAATCGTGCCGAGAAATCCCACGAGATAGGCAAGCGCGTTTACACCCTGTTCGGGCGCACTGCCGTGGGCGGCCTTTCCTTTACACGTTATGAGCGTGCTCCCCTCTTTTTCCTCGCATACAAACGTTGCGGGCAGACCGATTGCATAGTTTTCAACGAGCGCATTTATCGACTTATAGGGCGCCTTTATCTCTGCTCTTGCCTTATTTGGCACGATGTTTGCAACGCTTCCGCTTTTGAGCATTTTTATGGCAAGCGGCTCGTCGCAAGGTTTTCTGCTCGCGGAGAGCGTCATGTGCAGCAGTCCTTTTTCGCCGTTTACTATGGGAAAGTGCGAGTCGGGGACTATTGCATAGTCGGGCTCGCCCTCGTGCTGTATGTAATGTTCCATGTCCGAAGAACCGCTCTCCTCGTCACAACCGAAGATAACGCGCAATTTTCTGTTTAATATGATGCCGCTGTCTTTTATCGCCGCGAGTGCCACGAGTGCCGCTGCCGCAGAACATTTGTTATCCACAGTTCCTCTGGCGTAAATTTTTCCGTCTTTTCTCACGGGTGTAAAAGGGTCGGTGTCCCATCCTTCTCCCGCAGGTACGACGTCGAGATGGGTGAGCACGGCCACCGTCTCATCTCCCTCGCCTATCTCCGCATATCCGGCATGACCGAATATGTTTACGCTTTGCAAACCGAGTTTTTCCGCACAGTCGAGCGTAGTGATGAGCGTGTCAAAAACGTCTTTTCCGTAGGGCATGTTGAGTTCGCTTTCTCCGCGCACGCTGTTACAAGCGAGTATAGCGTCAAAGATTTCGTGCAGTTTTGCTTTATATTTTTGAAAATTTATATTCAAATTCCATTCCTCCGTTTGGTTTTTCCCTTTAAATTATTTATCCCTTGCCGGCCTCGAAAACAGATACGAGATGACGATGCCCGCCACGAGCACGATTATGGAGATTATCACGTCCGTGTTTAGTCCCGTCAGTTCGGGCAACATGGGATATACGAGCGCCACCATCGAACCGATGAGCAGACCAAGTATCGCCGAATATGTGGCATGGGGTGCGCGCTTTAGCAGCTTATCTATAAACTTTGCACCGCCCACAAGACCTATCACGACTCCGATACCCACGGGGATGAGCACCATGATATCAAGTGTGTTTATTGCGTTTATTACCGTAGGGTAGACGCCGAGCGCGAGTGCGACGAACGAACCCGAAATGCCGGGCACTATCATCGCCATTGCGGCCACCGCCATTGCCCCGAGTATGTGCAGGAAAGAGCCAATGTCTATGTCTGTCATCACCGCGACTTCGGGTGTGCCGCCGGAATTTTCGGCGACGACGAGCACAATCATGAGCGCAAGCGTTATCATTCCCGGCAAAAGCGTAGAAATCTTTACTCCCGCACCTTTAAAAGTTTTTCCTGCGATGAGCGGACACGTTCCAAGCACCACTCCTACAAAAAAAGCATTTGTGGGCAGATTGTGATTTGTGAGCAAATAGTCGATAATCGCGCTAAACGCAAAAATCCCGCCCACGGCTCCCACGCCCAGGACGAGTATAAACTTCCACTCCTGTTTAATAAATTTAAGGTTGAGCGTAAAAATGCCTATGAGTTTTTGATATACCCCCGTGACAATCGCCATCGTACCCGCCGACACCCCGGGAATTATGTTTGCCACCCCGAGCACTATTCCTATGAGCACGTTTTTAATCACCATCAAGGGTGAGAATCTTTCGCCGTTTTCCATCAAAACCTCCCTCGAGCAAAGCTCACTAAAATTTTAGCATTTTCAGGAAAATATTTCAAGTACCTATATGAAAAGTTAAGAGTTATGAGTTAAGAGTTGTGAGTGGACGAGGAAAACTTAGCTTTCGGCTTTAGAATGACAATTACGGAAGAAAGCGAAGTTTTCAACCTCACCTTTTCACTATTCACTGTCCTTCCCTGACCTTTTAACGGATTTTCTGCGAGTAAATTGTTATGTTTGCAAATTTATCGCTTTGTGTAAGATTTTTTTGTCAGGGAGCGGCGGCTCCCCGACACCTCCGTCTTATGAGAACAGTTGATCCTCGGCTTGCAATCGTCGAAATGCTCTTTTTAACCTTTTAGAGAGCTTTCTCGTGGTTTACTGAACCTTCAGTCTCCTCTAATCTGCACGGCATTACTTTTTCGC
>CAYJIO010000155.1:0-2287 GCA_964370255.1 uncultured Azospirillaceae bacterium | reverse complement strand
TATCCAATTTCTTGGGCTTTTTTTATCATCTCTTTTGTTGAGTTTTTTCCATCAAATATGCCAAAGCTGTTTGTGTGGGTGTGATATGAAAATTTTTGCATTATAACTTAAACCTTTTTTTGTGATTGGCTTTTTCAAGCATCTCTTCTGCCTTATCAAAATAAACCCCTAGTTCATTTACTCTATGAGCATCGTCTGATATTACTATAGAGACTTCGTTTTTTATCAATTCGTCCAGTAGCCAATATGCTGGATAGGGCTCACCATGCTTTCTGGTTCCTTTTGTGCTTAATTCTGTTGCGACATTGCACTCTGACAAAGCTTTTACTACTGATATTTTTTCTGCCTTAAACACATCTATGCTGTTGTTTGCGGCTCTAGAATAGTCAAGATGGGCGATAAAGTCAAAAAGACCACTTCTAATAGCTTTCTCTATTGTCTTATAGTGTCTTGTTAGATAATCTTGCAATTCTGAATCGTTTAATGGTTTTTTGTGCTTTATGTAGTATATGTCTAATATCTTTTCGCACTCTTCGTCAAAAACAAAGTGGTTGCCGCTTAACAAATAATCTGGTTGCAACTCCTTTATAAATTCTTTTAGTTCTTCCTCCCAACCACTATAAGTAAAGTAGTCAACCTCGAATCCCTTTAAGACTTTTATATTATGCTTTTTTCCTAATGCTTCTAGGTGCTCAAAATGTCTTAGAGCGCTTTCTTTTATTTCTGCAAAAGAAGAATACATAAACAAACCATCAACAGCGCCTCTTTTATATGCCGTAAAAGAATAATCTGGCAAAGTCTTTATATTTTTGTGAATTGTCAAATGATCTGATATTCCTATTTCTTGCCAACCAATTTCCTTGGCTTTTAATATCATTTCTTCTGCGGAATTGCGTCCGTCAGAAAAGTCTGTGTGTGTATGGTATGAAAACTTTTGAATCACTGTTCTATTCCTAATAAATCGTATATGTTGCAGCTGCATTTGGCGTCGAAGTATTGTTTTAACTGTAGAGCTTTTTCTGTTGCTATGGATTTTTGCTCTTGAGTTAAACCATATCTCTTTGCCACCCCCTCAAAACGAGCCTCTATTGAAACAACACTTAACGCCTCTGCAAACAGGTCGCACATTTGGATTAACTTGTCATAATCATCATACTCTATATCTTTTAGCAAATCATCAGCCCAGTCAAGCCACTCTTTTTTGTGGTTGAAGTTATCTCTATCTATTGGGTTTTTAATAAAAGTGTGGGTCAAACATACTCTTGCGACTTCGTCATAACCTAATCTCATCATCTCATCATAACCATCTTGGGCATGAAAAACACCCGTCTCCTGCTCTTTTTGTCTCTTTCCAAAATCGTGTAATAAACCTAAAACATATGCCTTGTCTTTATCCATTCCACATTTTGCAGCAACCACTTCCGCGCATTTTGCCACGTTTGATGTGTGAGCAATATACTCTTTCTTAAATCTTTCTTGGTGGGTCGATTCTCTTTGGTCTACTGTCTGTTGCCACAACTCTTGCGCTTGTTGTCTGGTTGGATATGTCATTTTAAACTCCCTAATATTGCCATTACTGCGGCTGGTGTTACTCCTGGAATGCGAGACGCCTCGCCAATGGTTGATGGGCGCGCATTTGAAAGCTTGATAACCATCTCGTTTGAAAGACCGCCAATTTTTTTATAATCTACATCTTCTCTTATTTTTAAGTTCTCATCTTTTTTAAACAACTCAATATCTGCTTGTTGGCGCTTCATATATCCTGCATATCTTGCATCTATATCTATTTGCTCAAAAACGTCTTGAGGTATATCTACTAAAAAAGGGAATAGATTGAACAGTGTTTCACGTGAAACAAAATCATAAGCCAGCAACTCTGTTATTGTGCAGCGCTTATTAATTGGCAAGCCTGACTCTGATTTTGTTGTTGAGTTTGAATCACACAACTCTTTATATTTATCTATTGCTTCTTTTTTGGCTTTAAATACATTGAATCGAGAATTGGAGACCAAGCCTGCGTCAAACCCTTTTTGGGTTAAGCGCAAGTCTGCGTTGTCGGAGCGCAAGTATAGGCGATATTCTGACCTGGATGTAAACATTCTGTATGGCTCATCAACACCTTTGGTGATTAAGTCATCTATCATTACGCCAATATAAGCCTCTGAGCGGTCGACAGTAAAAGGTTGTTTTGAGGCTGCGTTTATGCCAGCAATCAGACCTTGAGCTGCTGCCTCTTCATAACCCGTTGTGCCGTTGATTTGTCCTGCCAAGAATAGGCGAGGGGCTT
>CAYJIO010000154.1:0-2290 GCA_964370255.1 uncultured Azospirillaceae bacterium | reverse complement strand
GCATGGCTATCCGTCTTTGCAAAAATAAGTGTTTTGGGAACTTCCTTTCTGCCCACAAAAATATCCCTAAACATAGCCGCTTTTATCGCTCTGATTACGGTTCTTATATGTGAAGGGTTTATTATATCACGGTCAAGTTGAGAGGGTGCATAGTTTAAATCTTCGTCGAGTTGTTCCCAACGTTTTTTTCGGGATAGTCGATTGCGCTTCTGCACAACCTGTTTTAATATACTACCACCATCCTTGCCGATTTGTGTCTCGATCATATATGTACCGTCTCCGCCGACGTTGACGCTATCCACAACCGCCTGTTCGTGCGAATATTCACTAACAAGGTTTTCCTTGAAAAATCCGAGTGTGCGCTCATCAGGTGTTGCGGTAAGCCCGACCAAAAACGCATCAAAATAGTCCAGCACTTGTTGCCACAGGTTATAAATCGACCGATGACATTCGTCTATGATTATTACATCAAAAAACTCGGGAGGGTACTTTTCGTTATAAAACACTTCCTTAGGACGACCGACTATTTTCTGCTCGTTCATGGACGTTTCCTCGGCAGTCTCGTCAAGCTCTTCTCCACGTAATATTGAGTACATTCGCTGTATTGTACTGATGCAGACATGAGTATCCTCGGGAATAAATGAACTCTTCAGCCTGCAAACATTATAAAGTTCGGGAAAAAGTCTCGCATCGTCATTGGGTTTATAATTCCTATACTCATTTTCAGCTTGCTCACCCAAGTTTTTGGTATCGACAAGAAACAGTACCCGCCGCACTCTCGCAAATTTCAGCAATCTGTAGACGGATGTAATTGCCGTAAAAGTTTTGCCGGCGCCCGTAGCCATTTGAATGAGCGCACGGGGTTTATTCCTCGAAAATGATGTTTCTAGATTATTTATTGCTAACGTTTGACATTTACGAAAACCCGTATCGTCAAATTCGGGGAAAGTCTTCATTCTATTGCGCAAGGTTGACTCTTCTCTGAGCCAAGCATACAATGTTTCGGGTTTATGAAAACTAAACACTTCCCTTGAACAGTATTTTGTATCACTATAATCACAATAATTCGTTACTATGCCGGTGGATTCATATGCAAATCTAATATTCGGCATAACCTTCATATATTTCAGCCCACTTTCGGCGTATCGCTTGGACTGACCTGCAACGCTCTCAAGCTTTTCCACCTTATCCTCCGCCTTTGCCTCGATAACTCCCACGGGCTTTTTGTCGATAAACACAAGATAATCGACGGGTCCGCTGTTTGTGGGGAATTCCCGAACGACCACACCTAAAGATGCCGCAGGGTTGAACTCGCTCATGTCCTGCACCACATATCCCGATAATATTAACATCTTATCAATTTTTAGTCGAGCTTTAGCTTCGGGTGTCATTGCTTACTCCTTGCAATTATCGCATTCAATATACAAATTATACCATAAATCGGGTAGAGTGACAAGAAAAACGGAAAATCGGCGTATGATTTCTACTTCGTCTCAGTTTCATGGATATTAATTTTCTTGCTTACACGGTAGCATCTATTTGCTTTAACCAACACAAATGAGATTATGTACAGATAAACACAGCTTTGTCCGGCGCATTCCCCGAATACCTAAACGGATAACACGTTACAAGTACAAGCGCATTACCCTCGGTGGCGGGAATGGTGTAGTTACTGTCCTCATGGATATTGATTTCACTTATCGTATAACTATGACTTGTTTCGCCGACATTTAGCGAAATAACGTCTCCGATTTCGGCATTTTCAAGCACACGTAGGTGCGAATTATTACGGTGTCCGAGAATAACGGTAGTACCCTCGCCGGGCAGGGCGGATGTGTCCATCCACCCCGGTCTTTTGTCCAGACTCGCTTCGTCCACACTGTCGCCAACATTTATGGTTTTACCGTCAATAACAAGTTCCCAATATTCGCTCGTAGGTGCAGGGGTATTATTAGAGGCTTCATCCTCCGACACCGTCTCCGTAATAATTCCCGTGGCTTCGGGAGCATAATTCCCCGGCGGTTGTGTCTGTTCGATGTTGAGCGATTCCGCAGGTTCGGTGACCTGCATTGTCGGTGCAGGTGTGGTTGTGAGTTCGGGCTTCGGTGTGGCAGTGCAAACATAGTAGATGAGTCCTGCGATTATTCCCACTACCAAGCTGATTATTATGTGTTTTCTTTTCAAATTTT
This sequence comes from uncultured Azospirillaceae bacterium, assembly GCA_964370255.1. GTDB lineage: Bacteria > Pseudomonadota > Alphaproteobacteria > RF32 > CAG-239 > JAWXUC01. Next base: position 101 of record CAYJIO010000154.1, on the reverse strand, counting down.
TCTCCTTAAATATTATATTAAGTATCAAAAAATATCGTACTTGTTCTTTTCTACCCAAACATTTACAATTACATCATAAGCATTTTGGGAGGATTTTTTAT
>CAYJIO010000153.1:0-2291 GCA_964370255.1 uncultured Azospirillaceae bacterium | reverse complement strand
TAGCAAGCATAATGATATTAATCTCTGGCTGCACAAACAATGAAACACCAGTGTTAAAAGCGCCAGATGGCTCAGATATTCCGCCATATTACACTCTTTTTCCAGACATTCCATTCCCAGAGCCTGCAACCATAAATTTAGATGAAACAAAAGCCCTAGGCTCAGGCAACAACTGGATTGGCTCAATTGTATATAACGCCCCATATAACGCCAACTCTATTTTTGACTTTTATATGTCTGAGATGCCAAAGCTTCAGTGGATGGAGGTTGCAACCGTTCGTTCAGAAATATCTCAGATGACATACATAAAATCTGGCAAAGCTGTGCAGATATTAATAGAAGCTCAAGGCAGCTCAAAAACAAAAGTTAGTATAACAGCGATTCCCAACCAAACAAAATAAGGAGAGGCAAAATGAATTTTGATTTTTATACACTAGGAGGCAATTTTTATTGGGAAGACGTTTTCTTCTATCAAAAATGGCGCATTCAAAGACACTATAAAACAAAGGTTTGCCGTCTTCTTGACAACTGGGACATCAAAAGATTTGAAGGCGAGTTCTCCCAATGTTATGATGAGTTCTTAAAACATATTGAAATAAACGAAATCCCCAAACAATCTGGCCATATGATAATTATGCTACCCTCTTTTATTGAAAGCAAAAATGTGTTTAAACCCTTGTGGAGAGAGGCAATAAAAAAAGGCTATAATGTTGCTGCCATAAATTATCCATCAACCTTAAAAGACTCCGATTCTCATGCAAAGCAAATAAACTTTTTATTAAACAATTTAGAAGACATAAATGAAATATCATTTGTAACAAAAGGTGCTGGGGCAATTGTCTTAAACAAAGTCATAAAGTCAAAGGCCAGATGGAAAAACAAATTAAAAGTCTCAAAGGTTGTTTCTATAAATTCTCCACAAGAGGCATCTAATATAACAAAAAAAATCATAGAAAACAAATTTATAAAAAAAATATTAGGCCCAATGAGCAATGAATATTTAGGGTATCGCCCCAACTTTACGGCCTTTAACATAAACATAAAAAAGTTTAATAGATATAACTCTCAAAAAATAATAAAAAAACTTTAATAGCAATATAAAGAGGAAACAAAAAAATATGAAAATTTGGTTTTTAAACTTTTTAATTTTAATAGGTTTTATTGCCGCTTATTACAGTGGGTTTTTTAAGCTCATTGCAAATAAAAACTTTCATATATTTTCATACTCTCTTGTTATTATTATGTTTGTTATTGGTTTTTTTATAGTAGGAAGTCCTTTTAATGACAAAAAAAAGAAGTAACATTTTTTTACTCTTTATTATAACAGCATTTTTTGTTACCTTTTGTCATATAAAAAACTCAGCGGCAGAAGAAACTCAATCATTTAAGAATCCAAACGCCCATAACTGCTATAAAGAAGAAGGCAAAAACGTTTGGACCTGCGAATACAAAGGCGAAAAATTTAGCTGGGAAACAGATGATGAAGGAGAGACAGATTATGACGAAGGCATTTTTGACTTTGGTGGCATATACTTAGGCACTTGCCCTGTTCTTGCAGTTTCTCTTGAACAAAGAACAGGCTGCTCTTTTTGCCCTTTGTTTTTAGTTTTATACAATGCAATTCAAGACATTTCTACAAATTCTTTTAAGGCGCTTGCCCCATATTTAACAAGCATTCTTGTCATAGGCTTTGCCATCTGGATAGCTCTTGTAACACTTCCAATAGTTTCAGCCCTAGAAAAACAAGACGCCATAAAATACTTAAAGACAATCTTAACCCAATCCTTAAAAGTTGCTATCTGCGTTTTATTTTTATTGTTTCCAGAAGAGTTATATAGACTTGTGGTCGATACAATTCTAATAGCCGGAATGGACTTTGGCGCATCATTTTTATTTAATGTCGACACAGAAACAATAGAGCCCCTATATAGTATCGGAGAAATAAAAAAAGGCCTAATCGGGACAGATGTCTACTTTGCATTAGAAAGATTTATCCAAGCCCTTGAGGCAGAAATAGGTTTTTTATTGGCACTGGGCTCAAACATAAGTTGCGTTGGCCTTAAATCTTTGTCTTTTGATATGCTAGCAAATGGTTTGCTTGTATATTTTCTCTCTGTTTGTTTATTAATTGCTTTTGGCTTTTATCTTGCAGACGCCGTAATACAAATCGGCATTGTTGGCGCATTAATGCCATTATTGCTTGCCGCATATCCGTTTAAGGTTACCTCATCATATGCCACAACAGGAATAAAAGTTTTAATGAACTCATTTTTTATATTTTTGATAATGGG
>CAYJIO010000152.1:0-2325 GCA_964370255.1 uncultured Azospirillaceae bacterium | reverse complement strand
AGTAGGTGGGGCAAATTATTTATTATACCCATTCTTTTTGATATGTCGGCAACTTTATCCATTCCTAATGCTTGCGCCAAACGCACAGTCATTAGGTTTCTGGATTTTTCAACACCTTGACGCATAGTTGTTAAGCCATAAAATTCTGACGAGTAGTTCTTTGGCTTCCATTTTGGCAGGCCCGGTCCTTGATCATAGACGAATGGAGCGTCTAAGATTAAGTCATTTGGAGAATAACCGTTTTCTAAAGCCGCCAAATATACAAATGGTTTAAAAACAGAACCTGTTTGGCGCAAAGCCTGAGTTGCTCTATTAAACTCACTTTTTTCAAATGAATATCCGCCAACAAGTGCCAATACTTTTCCTGTGTGTGGGTCTATTGCAACAAGAGCCCCCTCCACGTCTGGAATTTGTCTTAAATTGTATTCATCAGAGGTTTCTGACTTTTTTTCTACTAAAATAACATCGCCAAGTTTAAGAACTTCTTTTACTGATTTTGGGGTTGCTCCCCAAGACTGATTTTTCAACGTCTTTTTTGCCCAAGAAATATCTTTTAATAAGATTTTTCCTTGAGTGTCATTTGATAATGTTATCTGTGCGCTTGAGTTTGAAACATCTGTAACGAATGCTAAATGCCAATTTTTTTGCGAACCTCTAGGTCTTTTTATTTTTTTGAATTTATTTATATCATCAAGATTGTCTAAAGCTCCTCTGTATCCGTGTTTTTTGTCGTATGCCTCAATGTTTTTTATAAACGTTTTATGAGCAATTTCTTGTAATCTGGGGCTTACTGTTGTTCTTATCATCAGCCCGCCCTCGTTTATGGCTTCTTGACCAAATTTTTCTTGAACTTCTTTTCTTATTTCTTCTGAAAAATAGTCTCCGCCCTCAACGAATCGAGCCTCTTTGTCTACAACGACCAAAGGTTCTTCTGAGGCTTTTTGAGCCTCTTCCTCAGTTATAAAGCCTTCTTCTTGCATTCTGGATATTACCCAGTTTCTTCTAGCGATTGCATTGTCATATTTTTTTGTGGGGTGATAGTTATTTGGCCCTTTGGGAAGTGCTGCTAAATATGCAGCCTCTTGAATTGTTAATTGCTTGAGAGGTTTGCCAAAATAATTCATGGAAGCAGCTGCAACTCCATATGCTCTGTTGCCAAGATATATCTCATTTAAGTATAATTCTAAAATGTGGTTTTTTTCAAAAGCTTCTTCTAGTCTATATGCTAAAAAGGCTTCTTTTACTTTTCTTATATAAGAAAGCTCTGAGGTTAAAAGCATATTTTTTGCAACTTGTTGAGTTATGGTAGATGCACCTTGAGGGCGCTTGCCACTTGCAAAGTTTTTTACGTTTGTTAATACTGCTCTGGCAAGACCAATATAATCTATGCCACCATGAGTGTAAAAACTTTTGTCTTCTGCTGCTATAAATGCATTTTTAACCAGATCAGGAATTTTGTTGATTGGGGCAAAGAAACGTTTTTCTACTGCATATTCTTTTATAAGCTCTCCGTTTCCGGCATATAGTCTTGTTGTTACGGGTGGGGTGTATTCTTCTAGTTTTTTTATATCTGGCAAAGTTTGAGAAACTTCCCACAAAAAAGAGAGCACGATTACTAATGCTATTGTGCCAAAGAAAAAGACTGCGCTTAACAATGAAGATAACTTATTTAACATAAAAAACTTTTAATTTATTTTTTATTTAATTGCAACATAAATTTATTTGTTACTAAAATTTAACTTTTTTTTCATAATATTATGTTTACATTGTAAAAATAAACAGGAAAAACTATGTATGATAACAGAAAATGACTTGATTTTAATAAAAGAGAATCCTTCAATTGAAACAAAAAACGTTGTTGCAATAAAAGTTTGTGACTATTATCAAAAAGAAGGTATATCAGAAAATGCCATAAGCATTGCTGAGAGCATCTTTATGATTATGCTAAATGATGCAGAGAAAAAAGTTAGAGAAACACTTGCTAAGGCCTTAAAAGACTCAAAAAAACTGCCCAGAGAAATTGTAAAAAAACTTATTGATGATATTGATAGTGTTTCAATCCCTTTTATAGCTGATTATAAACATTTTTCTGATATGGATATAACAGAGATTCTTACAACTGATAGATTAGACCAACATGTTGCGGTTGCGCTTAGAAAAAATGTTAGTTTTGAGATTTCTGATTATATTGTTAAAAACTGTCATTCTAGAGTTGTTGAAGCTTTGATCTCAAATATTGATGCCAAAATACTTGATGAGACTTTTGATGTTATATTAAAAAAGTATAAACAAGATGAAAAAATAAAAGAATCGCTTGTCCTAAGA
>CAYJIO010000151.1:0-2327 GCA_964370255.1 uncultured Azospirillaceae bacterium | reverse complement strand
GAGCTTTTCACCATGAATTGAAAAAGTTTCAAAAATAAGAGAGCGTTTATTTATGTCTGCTTGATTTAGAGTTTCAAAAGGAATTCGCTGAAATTCCTCAGGTATACATATGCTTCCCTCTACTATATTCTTATTGGGGAGCTCAATAAATGGCTGATTTGCCTGTTTCACTATATTGCTTTCCATCTTTCTTCATCCTTGTTTATATTTCGTCAAGTTCAAGGCCAAAATCAACCTTTGAAATAATCCCATTATAACACTCTTTCACCGTATACTTGGCTCCGTATTGCCGACTTGCCAAGTTATCCTGTGAATGGCCAATAAGTTCATTGAACATCGTGATATTGGCATCACGCAGTCTTTTTTTCTCGCAATATTCAATAAAAGTATGTCGAAAAGAGTGAAAATTATGCGCTTCCTTCAGTTGCAAATCTTTCAAAAGACGTGAAAAAAACTGACTGATTGAATGACCGTATTTGTCACGGCTTGTTTTTGTCAATAATGGGAAAAGTTTTTGCGAAGCAAGAGCTTTTTGAGCCGCAAAATATTCAAGAAAGCCCGCATCTATGAGATGCTGTGAAATAGGTACGTTCCTTACAGCATATTTAGATTTGACCTTCTTGTCGTTGTCTTCGCCCTTTGTCACATCAAAATACCAATAGGTCATACCGTTATCTTCAATATTTTTCACATCAGTCATATCAAGTTGGCAAATTTCCTCAAGCCTCATACCCGTATATAAGCTAATATAAGGCACCCAAAAGCGAGCCGGGTTGTCCGAAGCTTTTTCCTTGCAGGCCTGCAAAATCATAGTAAGTTCCGCACTCGTAAATGGCAAAACCAAATCTTTGCTATCACGCTCATCTTTTAGGCTTAGTCCTCTGAACGGATTTTGTCCAAGGAAATAGCCTTCCCTTATTGCCCACTCAAACATGGAATTTATCGCTTGTATGACAACATTCACGGTTTTTACAGATAAATACTTTTTGTGCTTCATTGCTATGATTTCATCAATAGTCTTATCTGAATAAATTTTATCTCTCATCGCTCGTGGAGGTAATTTCCTGATTTTTTCACGAATATCCCTCGCTCTTTCTCTGTTTATAGAGCCAATTGGTGTATCGCCCAAGAGAAAAAGCAAGTAGCTCAAGCGTGACAAATGGTCGCTCTTGGTGTGTTCTTGCCAATTTCCATCTTGAAGCTGAGATATTTTATATTTTTCAATAAGATCTGAAACAAGCATTGAAGGCTTGTTGACAGGTTCGGCTTGTACCAGCACTTTTTGACTTTCAGTCCCTACCGGTACGACCTTAGTGCCCTGCTTCGTAAAGTCAATAGGATAGGCTATATGTGGCTTATCTTTGTACTCATCACCTTTATAGTAGTTGCCATCTAAACGTTCAAGTAGGCATTGAAAATATATCACCAAAGCTTTGGCATATTCGGAAACAACAGCATGTATATTGTTCCATGAGATTTCCGTAGGACGAACAAGCTTTGTTTTTATAAAAACCTGAATAAATGCAGGTAAATAATACTCAACAGCTTCATCATCATTGACAATATCTTTGTATGTTTCAAGTTTGATTGATGTATTTTCATGATTTTTTTCTAATGCCTCAGCATCTTCAAGAGGTAAAACATTGTGAGCAAAAATTGCAACACCAGTCTTTTTACGGTTTGTTCTGTCGTGCGTATCTTTCTCTAACAAATATATAAGGTAGCCCATCAAACGTAGGCGCAGCTCATCAAAGCTTATTTCACATTTTGTTGGAAGATTGAGCAAGTCGTCACTTTCACGATAAATGCCCTCCCATTTATAGCCGTGGTAGTAGCTTTTCCGCTTAGAAATAATTTCTTCTTTCTCTTCAGGCGACAAGCTTTTCAAATACGTTGTTTCAAAAGGTACATGAGGTTTATCCTCCAAAGATGGTGTGACGGGGGCATTGAAGTCTGCAAAATTTTTTTTCTGTGCTTCTTCAACACTTTTTTGAAAATCTATGCCTTCACTTGCAGTTTCACAGGCAATAGCATGAGAAAATCTATTTTTACCACTTTTAGCAAAAGAAGAAATCGTATCTTCAAGATTTATCTTAGGTATATTCTTGTTTTTTGCTCTTGGCAATGCTAGTGCCTCCAACTCTTCGATGACCTTGACATACAGTCTTATAGCCAATTTTCTGGCTTCTCTTAGTCTGTGTGCATAAAGATTCACCCTTATTTCAGAGCCTTGTGTATATTGCCTATACTTTCTTGGGACTCTGTATCTAAAATAATACGTATTACCAATAATGTAAAGGTAGGATGGCGAGTGATTTTTCTTTTTG
>CAYJIO010000150.1:1243-2375 GCA_964370255.1 uncultured Azospirillaceae bacterium | reverse complement strand
CACTTACAGTCGAGCAGAGACCGGTAGCAGTAGTAGCACTCAATGATGCAAGAGGTGCAGCCGAGCAGGATGACCTCGCCTACAACGGAGTAGAGGCAAGACCTACAGTTGCAGTCCCGAGCGGTCTCGTAGCAGGACACGACATCGACGACCTTGGAACATTTAACGTAACTAGAAGCGACTCAGGATCCAACGCTGCAGGAACTCACATTGGTGTACTGGTACCGACACTTAACGTTGCAGGAGCTGAATATACAAACTACGCTATCGAGTATGTAAACGGCGACTACAGCATAGGCTCACTCGGCACACTCGCAGCAATCTCCAACGGAGTTGTTAAAAACTACGATGGACAGGAATCCACAATCAGCGTGACGGTAGACCAGCCGAATGCAACGGTACGCTATGGTTTGACAGAGGGCACATATGACCTCACAGAAGCACCGACATTCACAGAGGCAAGCGCAACGCCTTACACGGTTTACTACCAAGTATCACTCTTAGGTTACCAAGCTGTAGGCGGCAGCGACACAGTAGTGATTAATCCGCTTCCGGTGACGGCAACGACAGAACTCGCAACAATGACTTACGGCGGCGCACTTCCGACAGCCTTTGACGTGGAACTCTCCACAGCACTCGTTGGCGGAGATACGCTCGATATAACGGCAGCGCTTGATCCGACAGCGGGCATCGGCGATGCAGGACTTTACGAAGATGCAGTTGCACTAAGCTACGCAAATGCAAACTCAAACTACGTGGTAACACTCGTGAACGGTAACGTGCTCGTGAACCCGGCACTGCTCACCATTACGGTAGCAGATGCAACAAAGGTTGCAGGAGCGGGAGATCCGGCATTCACGTCGACTGTTGCAGGTCTGGTAGCAGGGGATACAGCTACACCCTTCGGTATCGATTATGTTCGTGATGGCGGTGAAGCGGTTGGCGATTACGAAATTAACGCAACATACACAGACAGCCCGAACTACATCGAATCGGTGATACCAGGAACACTGACAATCACGGCAGCTCCGGTAATTCCGATAGTTCCGGATCCCGTAGACCCGGCAGATCCCGTAGACCCGATTGATCCCGTAGATCCGGGACCCCAAAGCGAGGAGCCCGATTTGCCGCC
>CAYJIO010000150.1:0-1233 GCA_964370255.1 uncultured Azospirillaceae bacterium | reverse complement strand
GATAGTTCCCGATCCCGTTGACCCGGTAGACCCGGTAGATCCGATAGATCCGGTTACGGAAATCGATGAACCCGATGTTCCGGCAGGCCCGCTTGATCCTAACGACGAAACGGGCACAGGAAGCGTAATCGAAGAACCACAGCTTCCCGCAGGCGGACTCACAGGTGGTGCTTGGGCACTGCTCAACCTGATACTCGCTATCTTAACGGCAATCGGCTCGGGCGTAATGCTCACCATGTACTTCAAGAACAAGGGCAAGAGCAGAGACGTTAGATACGAAGAGCAAAGCACACTCAAGCGCAGAGGCATCGCAAGAATCCTCTCCATCATCCCCGCTGTTGGCGCAATCGTAGTGTTCATCCTTACGGAAGACATGACACAGCCGATGCAGATCACGGATAACTGGACTTGGGTAATGGCAGCAATCGCACTCGTACAGACAGGCGTAGCAGCACTTACAATCAAGAAGCGCGACGATAACACAGACGGTAGAGTGGGAATCCCCGTTCAATAAGACCGTTAGGAAAATGAAAATCATTAGATAAAAAGAAGAGTGCTCCGAGTAACATCGGAGCACTTTTTTATGTTATGCTTTTTCTGCGGACATTCGTTCCACTGCATAAAATACCGGCTGGCTTGCGAAGAGTACGGCGAATATCACACTATACCTATCAAAAAACTCCATTCGCGAGGTGAAATCCTGCGTGACAAGGAGCAACACCGCGCTCATCACAGCTCCCGCACACATGATCGCGGAATATCTGTCAAAACGCCCTGTGCGGCGTGCCTTTGTCCACGTGTACACTATCGCCCATATAAGGGCAAAAGCGGTGAGCAGAACGTCTGCGAGGCTCCACGGGGGCTTTAGAGCAAATCCACCAGCAGAGAGGGGAATTTCGTTGTCCATAATGATGTCTGAGGCGTATTCCTCTCCGTTTAGTAGGACGGTAAGTACGTTTACACCGTCGGGCAGGGTCGCTAGATAGTCGGCAAAAATCTGCAAATTTCCGTCTATGTCCAGCTCATATCCATCCTCGGGAATGTCATTGCCGTTCATCTCTATATCCGTGGGCAGACCCGAATCTGCGGGGAAAACGATGGTAATGCCCTCTTCGGGATTTAATGTAATGCCGGGTGGTCTGCCATGAGAGGAGTCCGTAATGATGGGTGTGAGACTCGGAGTTGGTGTTGCAGTAGGACTTGCGGTAGCTGATTCAGAAGGAGTCTCTGAAG
>CAYJIO010000149.1:0-2381 GCA_964370255.1 uncultured Azospirillaceae bacterium | reverse complement strand
TTTATTCTTGTTTTTGATTTTATTGGGTCTTCAAAGTTTATTGAGTTTATTTTGGTTAAGGCAAAGTATTTTTCATTTTCTTTGGGGCCTCTGATTTCCCCTTCAACAGTATCTCCTGTTCTTAAGCCATATTGCTTTATTTGCTGCGGTGAAACATAAATGTCATCTGGACCAGCAAGATAGTTTGCCTCAAGTGAGCGTAAGAATCCAAAACCGTCTTGCATTACCTCTATTACACCATCTCCGTATATTGTATTATCTTCACTTGCATATTTTTGAAGTATTGCAAACATAAGATCTTGAACCCTCATTGAAGATGCGTCTTCTATATTTAATGATTCAGCTTGTTCTAAAAGCTGTTTGGGAGTTTTTTTCTTTAACTCTTTTAAATGCATGATTATTATCCTTGGAAAATTATAGATTTTGAATAAAGGTATAATATGGAGTTTTGTGTTTAAAGTCAAACGTTTTTATCCACACGAAAACCCCCTAACTATATATTTAAAAAAATATTGTGATTGTTGTATATACCTGTGCTATGTGTTTATTAAATCTTATACACAGAATTATACACAACTAAGGTTTTACAAAAATCAAAAACTTAGAATAGTTATTAAGGTTATTAATTGTGTTTGATAAAGTTATTAAGATGTTTATAACTTTGTTGATTAATTGTTGTTAATGTGTATAATTGTTTTAGAGTTATAAATTGAGTGCGGTTATGCACAGGGGTGTTGATAAAATGAAATTGGTAGGAATTACAGGAACAATTGGCTCAGGAAAAACCACAATAGCAAATCAATTGCGTAGCTTGGGGTATGTTGTATTTGATGCAGATGGTTGGGTTAAGCGTTTTTATAACAGAAAATGGTTTATCGAAATTATAAAAAAAGAATTTCCACAATGTGTTGTTGATGGAGTGTTTAATAAAAGAGTTTTGAGAAACCATGTTTTTAATAATATTATAGAGCTTAAAAAACTTGAAGAAATTGTTCACCCTTTATTAAATAAACAATTAAAAAAATATATTAATAAATATGCAAAAAGTGAAGATGTGTTTTTTATAGACACACCTTTATTGTTTGAAATGGGGTGGGATATATATTGTCATCATATTATACTGGCAGATGTTTCTTATGAAATTGCAAAAACAAGGGTGATGAAAAGAGATAATATCTCTGCTGAAGATTTTGATAAGATATATAATAAACAAATTAAAAATGTTGAAAAGCAAGAAATGTCAGATATTGTTGTAATTACAGATACAACAATAAATGTGCTACGCGCAAAACTTATAGAGGTGATAAAAATATTATGAGAGAGATTGTTTTTGATACAGAAACTACAGGATTTAAACCAGAAGAAGGACATAAGCTGGTAGAAATTGGCGCGGTGGAGTTAATTGACCATATTCCAACAGGAAAAGTTTATCATCAATATATAAATCCAAATAGAAGTATGCCAGAAGATGCTTTTAAGGTGCATGGCTTGGGAGATGATTTTTTAAAAGACTTTCCGCCTTTTTCTGAAATTGCGCAAGACTTTTTGGACTTTGTTGGAGATGCAACACTTGTTGCGCATAATGCAAACTTTGATATGAAATTTGTTAATTATGAGCTAAAACACGGCGGCTTTAGGCAGCTTGATAAAAATGAAGTGGTTGACACCTTGCAGATTGCCAGAAAAAAATTTCCTGGAGCTAGGGCAACGTTAGATGCTTTGGTAAAAAGATTTGATATTACTGGTTTTGACAGAAGTTATCATGGGGCTCTTTTAGATAGTCAGATTTTAGCAAAAGTTTATTTAGAGCTTATTGGTGGGGCAGCGCCTAAACTTATTGATGATGTGGTTGAGGTGAAGTCTGTTGCAAGCGTTGCGGTGGATTTTAGTGGCAAAACACTTAGAGAAGCAAGAGTTTTTGAAATCTCTGTTGAAGAGGTTGAGGCTCATAAAAAAACGTTAGAAAAATTAAAAGTTGAGGAATGGTGATGATGAAATTACCAAAAGCTGTGATTTTTGATTGGGACGGAACGTTAGCAGAGACTAGAAATGCAGTGGTTAGTTCTCTTGAATATGTATTAAAAAAATATAACAAAGAGTCTTGGGATATTGTTAAAACAAAATATCGAGATAAAAATAAGTCATTAAAAGATAATTTTATCAACTTTTTTGGCGATGACTATATAGTGGCTTATGAAGATTATTTGGAGTATTATCAAGAGTTTGGTATAAACAATGTTGTTGCAAAAAGTGGAGTAATTGAACTTCTTGAGTGGTTGAAAAACAAAAAAACGAAACTTTATATCATATCAAATAAAGACAATATGTTACTTGAAAAAGAAATTAAACAATGCTTTAAATACAACGTATTTGAAAAAATT
>CAYJIO010000148.1:0-2393 GCA_964370255.1 uncultured Azospirillaceae bacterium | reverse complement strand
AGCTTTGTTGTGGAACATTTTTGGACGGGAGTTCGACTCTCCCCGCCTCCACCAAAATTTTGTAAAACTATGTACGAAAAAGGCTAAATACTCTAATAAAATGAGCGTTTAGCCTTTTTTCGTTGTAAAGCAGTGTATAGCGATGCACCTTGATGTTTAGTATAAAAGTGGGTAAAGAAATGGGTAAAGAAAATTTGCCCATATTTTTTTACCCACAGTTCAAGGAGTACATAGCATGACGAAGAAAACAAAAGACATAGGCACAGATTCCGCATTAAAAGCACTTAAGCCTGAAGATAAACCTTATCGACGCTCTATCGTGGGTGCTGGCGGTTTATTTGTTGCAGTCTCTGTAAAAGGAACAAAAACTTTCGTCTATCGCTATCGTGTACAAGGAATTGGTAGAAAGAGCGGTAAGCCGCAGCTAGTTGAAAAAATTTTTACCCTTGGGCAATACCCTCAAATGAAACTTGCCGAGGCAAAAGCCGAAGCCTTACGCATAAAAAAAGGAACAGACCCTAGCGCAGAAAAAAAAGCGGAAAAGCAACAGCAGATTATTGATGGTATTACAGTACAAGATGTTGCTGAGGAATGGTTTAAGGCAACAAAAGACAGAAAAAAATGGTCAGAAGTACATATTTTAGACCAACGACAAAAGCTAGAAGCATACATATACCCTGCTATCGGCAAGAAGCTTATGAAAGATGTTGTACGCAAGGATATAGGCGATATTTTACAACAGCTTGAAGTCACAAATAAGTTTGCAACCCTGAAAAAAGTAAAGGGCATACTCAAACAAATTTTGAACAGAGCCATATTAAAAGACATTGAAGGCATTACCGATTGGACTATACACTACACAGTCATGACTGAGGACTATACCCCAGAGTCACGAGCAGCAGTGACGAAAGAAAAAGAAATAGCTAAGTTGATGAGAGCTATAAGCTCTTATCAAGAAACGAGTCTGAAAACACATATAGCTCTACGCTTTTCGGCATACTGCTTTTGCCGTCCAGGAGAAATACGCCACGCTGAATGGTCTGAAGTAAATTTTGAAGAAAAGTTGTGGGCTATTCCAGGGCATAAAATGAAAAATAAAAAAGACTTTCTTGTACCCTTATCTAGCCAAATGGTAGACTTATTGGAACGGATGAAGCCTTTTTCGCTAGGTAAAAGCAAGTACGTTTTTACAGGCAGAAGCAACGCAAAACCCATGAGCGAAGCTTGTATTCTAGCAGCACTACGCAGCCTAGGCTACGAAAAAGACCAGATGTCAGCGCATGGTTTTAGGGCAATGGCTTCCACTAGCTTATACGAAAGCGCACTCTTTAGTCAGGGGGCGATTGAAAGGCAATTGGCGCATGTTGAGGGCAACAAGGTCAAAGCAGCTTACAATCGAGCTGAGCATTTACCAGAACGCAAAAAAATGATGCAATGGTATTCAGATTTTTTAGACGCGCTAGAAATTAACCCGAACTATTAAAATTCATCATAAAAAGTATACTCCCCTTGTGTTTTAAGCATAAGGGGATTTTTTTTGCATTTTTTTATTTTTTATTTCTTTTAAAATCAATGCATTACAAAGCAGCTAGAACACACGTTTTTGAGCATATTTATCTAATATACTAATATAACATCTTTTTCTTTTAACAAAATTAACAAGATTAACAAAATGCGCAAAATGAAAAATGTCAACAACTATAGACACTTAAAATGTAATAGTGCTAAACAGTAATCTACATAACTAATCAAAGGAGTTTTTATGTCTGAAACGAAAAGTTTTGCTGAGTTATTAGAAAGTAAGGTGTTTATTGAAGAAAAGCCTATTTGCGCAGCTCTTGGAATTACGCGGGTTACTCTGCGTCTATGGGTGGCACAAGGCAGGTTCCCTACCGCCTATAAAATTGGAACCAGACGCATTGCTTGGAAAAGCCAAGAAGTTAAGGAGGCCATAGACGGCTTTGCAAAAGTTGATTTTAAAAATCTATTCCCGAAAACTAAAGGGATTTGTGATGCGGCAGTTTAATTCACGTAAAAGAAATAGGCGGCCTTCCCAATGAAAGCCGCCACATGCTCACGAAAGACGTTTATAAAAAGGAGAACAAAAATGTTAAGTAAAACCAAACCTAATTCTCAAAAAGGGCGCAGCGCCACTACGCCCTCAGCAAAGTCCGCATCCCGCGAAACAGTGTCTTTTGGAAGTATAGCAATAGATTCCAGCATTGTCAAAAATAGGCAATACTCCCCTACAATATTAAATAAGGGCAGTCATATCCACACACATCCACATACAAACAGTGCTTCTAGCCTGACTATACAGGCATATTCACCCCATGAAAGCAGTGCATTTACTTTGCAAAAAAGTATGACCGAACTGTATCTTGCCCAAGGAG
>CAYJIO010000147.1:0-2440 GCA_964370255.1 uncultured Azospirillaceae bacterium | reverse complement strand
CTAAAAACTCAGAGAATACATTAGATAGTGTGATTTGAAAAGCGAAAAAAATTTTAGCGTAGATAAGCTACGTGAGTTTTTAGAGCCTTGCACAAATTGCACTAGATGATGTATTATATGAGTTTTTCCCTCATGTTTTGGGGGATTTTAGTCGCCTTCTTGGCAGAAAAGCTCATATGCACACAAACAACTTCTGCATCTATCAATAGCTCTTCTCCTCTAAATATTTGTTGTTTGCATATAATTGAGGCTCCGCCTACCTTGGTTATCTCACACGTAACCGTCAATAAATCGTCCAAGATTGCAGGCTTTTGATATTCAATTGTTACTTTTTTTACTGCAAAACCAAAAGGCTCTTCTTGATAAACGCTATCAGAGTTTGCAAAACCTAATGAGCGCCAAAACTCTGTTCTTGCTCTTTCTAAAAACTTTAGATAGTTTGCATAATAAACAATTCCGCCGGCATCTGTGTCTTCATAATAAATTCTTGCATTTATATTAAACATTTTTAAAACTCCTTTACTAAAATTTAATGTTTTTTTATATATAATACATCAAAAGTAATTTGGAGAATTAAAAATGTCAATAAAATTAAGCGTCCCTGAAAAGAATTTGCAACACCTAAAACCTAGAATTTCTGTTATAGGCGTTGGTGGTGGCGGCGGCAACGCTGTTAACAATATGATTGAGCAAAACTTAGAAGGTGTTGACTTTATTGTTGCCAACACGGACTCACAAGCATTAGCGCACTCAAAAGCCTCAAGAAAAATTCAACTAGGCTTAGACACAACAAAAGGCTTAGGCGCAGGCGCAAGACCAGAAATTGGCAAACAATCAGCACTTGAAGCAGCCGAAGATATAGAAAGAGAGCTAGACGGCGCAAACATGGTGTTTATCACAGCAGGCATGGGTGGTGGCACAGGCTCAGGTGCAGCACCAGAGGTTGCAAGACTTGCAAAAGCAAAGGGCATATTAACCGTTGGCGTTGTAACAAAACCTTTTCAGTTTGAAGGAAAAAAACGCTTTGAAACCGCTGAAGCGGCCGTTGAAAACTTTACCAAAGAAGTTGACAGTATCATAATTATTCCAAACCAAAATCTTTTTAGAGTAGCTGATAAAAAAACAACTTTGGTTGATGCATTTGTAATGGCGGATAACGTATTATATGACGGAGTGCGCTCAATTACAGATCTTATGATGATGCCAGGGCTTATCAACCTTGACTTTGCAGACATAAAATCTATTATGGAAGACAAAGGCAAAGCCATTATGGGCACAGGAGAAGCAGAAGGCGAAGACAGAGCCATAAAAGCTGCTGAACAAGCTTTATCAAACCCACTTTTAGACGATTGTTCTATGAGAGGCGCTAAAGGTGTTTTAATAAATATCACAGGTGGCCCAGATATCACCCTTTTTGAAATTGATGAAGCAGCTTCTAAAATCAAAGAAGAAGTTGACGAAGATGCAAACATTATCTTTGGCTCATCTTATGATGACAGCCTAGAGGGAAAAATTAGGGTATCGATTGTTGCAACAGGCATCGGCGACAACCCAATCCCAAGAAGAGCACCCGTTGCTGAAGAAAGATATATCCCAGAGGACTTAACTCCACAAATCCCAACAGAAGCTCTAGAAGCAAATCTTGAAAAATTTTCCGCCGTTATTGAAAAACAAGAAGATGTTATAGAAGAAGCTCCAGCTCCTCAAGAAACGAACGTTGAGGTTGCATACCAACCACAAGAACCAATACAAGAAGTGCCACAAAGTTTTGATAACATCCAAGCATCTTCTGTAATTGAAGATATGCCAAAGGCTCATGAGCTTTTTAATGCAATTCAAAATAACATTATCGAAGAAAATGAAGAAGAAGCCGTTGCAGAAAGCCAAGAAATTTTCACGCCTCAAACAACTGTTTCTCAAATAGAGGAAGAACCAGAGCTATTCCCTAATCACAATCCTAACACAAATTTGTTTGGACAAGCAGTTTATGAAGAAAAAGAAGAGCTGATTGAAACAGAATCAAAACGCCCAACCTTAATTGAGCGCGTAACAGGGTTTTCGATTGCAAAGAAGAATAAAGAAAAAGAAAGAAGAGACGAGCCATTGTTTCAAGAAGCCGTTCCTGACTCATACTCATCAAATGATGATTTCAATGAATCAAGAATAAACCTTGAAATCCCCTCATTCCTAAGAAGAAAATAAGAATAATGCGGTCAAAAAAGACCGCATTATTTTTTTATAAACTAAGTGTAATATCCACTCTGCAGATTTTCAGAGCATCACATTTTATTTTACACCCTATATAAACATTTCCTTTTTTCTTATAAAAATAAAAATCTTTGCTTTTATCAATATAATCCAAGTCAGCATCACTAGTTTGAAAAGCGTTTCTTTTATCAAACACTTTTTTATTTGAAAAAAGCATTTCTATAACTTTATT
>CAYJIO010000146.1:0-2445 GCA_964370255.1 uncultured Azospirillaceae bacterium | reverse complement strand
CAATTGTGTGGCTTGTGTGGGTTTTGAATGCGCAGATTAATAAAGATGAAACAAGTGATTTGATGTGGCGTAAGTATAATGCAGAAGATGTTTTAAGTGATGTCTCTTTGAAAAAAAATGTTTTGATAAATTTTAGTGCAAAGTGGTGTATCGTTTGTTTGGCAAATGAAAAAATTGCTTTTGAGAATAAGAGCTTTAAGAAGTTTGTGAAAGAAAATGATGTTGTTTTATATAAGGCAGATTGGACTAATAAAAATGAGATGATTGCAAGAGAGCTTAAAAAATATGGACGAAGTTCTGTGCCTTTGTATGTTTATTATAAAAAAGGCAAGATAAATATCTTGCCTCAGGTGTTGTCAAAGAAAATGTTTTAATACTTACCTTTCTCTTCCTTTTAGGGCTTTTTTGTTTTGGCAATTTTTTGCTTTGATTGAGGACTTTTTTTGGTACTCTTCTTTGTAGTTTTTTATTGCTTCTTCTATTTTTCTTTCATTGTTATAGGTGCTATCTTTATTGCTTTTTTGTGTTGTTCTTGCGTTATCTATAACTGCAAGCTCTTCTATTTTTTGGTAGTTTTCATCTATGAGAGAATACACAAATCTGCCCTCTGGTGGAATGCTTGGGTCTGGCTTGAGAGGGTCTGGCATTTGCATTTCTACAGCAATCCAGTTGTGAGATTTTTTTTGTTCTACTACTCTTGTGTGATTTTTTGAAATTGACAAGATGTCTATATTTGTTGCAACAAAGGGGCTACCTCCTAGTTCTGATATTATTTTTGCAGTTTTTTGCAGTTGTTCTTTGTTGCTGTGAATAGGAATGTATGTTGTGTTGCTTTTAATGAGTGTTTTTAGCTCTGATTTTAGTTGGTGCCCTGTAAATTGAAGGTTCTTTTTTTCTTCAAACTTTCCTTTGGCATCTTTTGATGGAGAGCATATTACTTTTGCGCCGAATGCTGATGCTCTGCTATACATCTCTATGCCATATTCGCCAGTTATTTCAGGAATTAAACGCTGTCTTGCCAATACGAGTGTGTTTTTATCAAGTTGAATTGTAGGGTGAAGGCCTAGTGCCATTTTTGTAAAAGAAGACATGGCAATGCTGTTGTTTTTTGCTTGATTTTTTTTGTATGCTTCTAGTCCTTGGGCAAATGCTCCGGTGCATATGATGTATTGTTTTTCTTTTGGTATCTTTTCAAGGTAGTTTTTGGGGCTTCCTTTGTAAATTGCTTTGTCAAAGTGTGTGTAGCCACAAAGCTGCATTGCCTCATGAACTTTTTTTAGCCACATTCCGTCTAGCAACACCACTCTGCCTAATTGTTTTGCAGCTTCTATGTCTATGGCAATGTTTTCTGTGCTTCTTGATATTACCGGAGAGATAATTCTTTTTTTTGGGTGTTTTTTTGCTTCTTCAATGACGCTCTTTTTAATTTCTTCAAAGCTTGGGCGCTCTTCTTCTTCTTCTGATATTGATGTTGAGTCTATTAGGGCCTGAGTTGTTATTTTTCTTTTTAAGATGTCATTGTAATGGTCTCTGTCAAAGTTTGTGCCTTTTTCATAGTTGGTTGAGGTGTATCCATCGCCATAGTTTATTAAGCCAACTATTTGTCCATCTTCTTCTTTTGCCAGAATATGAAAGCCAAAAGTGTCTGTTGCAGAGTGGGTCATATAAAAAGGTTCTATTTCAATATTATCACCTATGTTGATGCATTTTTGAGGCTCTATTGTGTGAATTGTGGGAGGCTCTATGCCTGCTTCTTTAAACGAAAGTCTTATGAATGCTTTTGTGAGCTTTGAGCAATAAATATCAGGAAGCTCAAAGCCCATTCTTGTTGCATGGATTACGCCACCGATGTGGTCTTCGTGAAAATGTGTTAAAACAACTGCTGCTACCGGAGTTGGGGCAAGAGTTAAAGTTCCGTCTGGGTTTCTTTTGTGAAAATAGGGTCTAAAATCTGGAAGAGCTTGGTCAAAACCAGACCAGTATGGAGTGAATAATGCTCCTAAGTCTGTCATTACTCTGGTTGTTATGCCGCTTTTTGCCTTGTAGCTAAATACGTTTGAGTTGCCACCAATTCTGTCTGCATTGTTGCCGCCCAAAAATGTTAGCGTTGCAAAGAGTTCTTCTTGTTTTGTGTTAGTTGACATAAATAAGACTCCTATATTTGAAATTTGTGTATTTTATACAACAAATAAATATAAGAGTCAAATATTTTGTCGAATTTTTTGAAAAACGAGCTTGTTTTGGCTTAGTATTTTATGCTGTCGCCAATTTTTATGTTATTATTTTTAACTTCTCCGGCGTTTAATTCTATTACGGCGTTGATTTCTTCATCACAGACGATAAATTCTTCGCTTAGTGGAGTTGCATTTTCTTTTATGCAAACAATTTTGTTTTGTGGGTTAACAAACAACATGTCTAATGGGATAAGAGTGTTTTTCATCCACA